>CADBOV010000230.1 GCA_902796385.1 uncultured Lachnospiraceae bacterium | reverse complement strand
CGAATGCTTTCACGATAAGTAAAGCTGTGTGACATGGCGCTTCTTTGTCCGTCCGGTGCGATCACCCAGACTTCCCCGAATTCTTTTGCCGTTTCCGCCAGTTTCCGGAGTCCCGGTGAATCAATTCCGTCATCATTTGATATCAGTATCCTCATTCCTGTTCCTCCTGCCTACTCGATTTTGATCTTTACACTCAGCATGCTTTCTTCCGAGAATACCTTTTTCACTTTAACCAGGACTTCCGAAAGGTCACTGAGCCGGTACGCCTCTTCCACTATGAAAGTAACACCGGGCTTGATCTTGACCAGCGGCGTATTTGCATCCACCTGGGCACAGGTTACCAGATTGCTGCACTGCACACCGTTTTGATATACTTCATCCTGAACGAAGGTTGAAAAGGCCTTCGGTGAATCCTCCCCGTTCGTAAACTCATAACGGATGACCAGCACGGTATTCCCCTCGGTATCCTTGCTGAGGAAGGATTCCTTCAGGGTAATGGAGGTCTTCACATTTGCGGCATCCGGCTTCTTTCCTTCGCCTCCGCCAAGATCGATCACTTCATCCAGATACACCTTCGTTCCCCTTAGGTTACAGATCTCCACACTTGCATTCGTTTTATCCTGTAAAATGTATCCGACCTTAAATTTAAGGACTGCATCCGGCTTCAGATCCTCCAGTTTCTTCTTATCATCCACCCCGTCGATCTTAACTCCGATCGAAGGACATTCGATCCCGTTCTGATAAACCGTATCATTGCAGGCGATCATGAAGGATGTGGTATCCTTCCCCTGATTCTTCCATTCGTACTCGATCACAAGCACATCTCTTCCGTCATAATTCTTTTCAACGGAATGAGACAGGATCTTAACCAGCTGATCCGTTGCGATCTCCTTCTTTTCCGTTGTTTCACTTGTTTTATCTTCCGTTGGATCCTTTGACTCGGACGATGTCTTCGAACCGGTTGATGTCTGACCTTCGGTACTTACATCATCTTTTTTCCCGTCCTGGCCGCAGCCGGTCAGCAGGAAGCAGATCATCAGGCACAGCAGGGGGATCCGTTTCAATCCTCCGTATCTGCCTGCTCTTCCGCGTCTGCCGGTTGTCACATTCATTTCTTTCAATTCCTTTTCTGTCCTTCCAGTTATTGCATCCCCTTTTATCGGGTTCTTTCCTGTCAGCCCGGTTGTCAAATTCTGTTTTATCATCTTCTGCTTCCTTTATACTTCCCTTATGCTTCCGTTTTATGGACCCGGCTATAGGCAGCTGTCTACGGCAGGAACTTTCCGGATGCAAGATACAGCCGATACCAGTCCTGATGTGAAAGCTCCACGTGAGCCGCATCACAGGCATCCTCGATATGTTCCGGATTCATGGAACCTATGATAGCCTGCATCTTAGCGGGATGACGAAGGATCCATGCTATGGCAACAGCCGCTTTGGACACGTCCTCCCTCTCTGCGATCTCACCGAGCACCTGATTCAGTTCCGGAAAATCCGAATGATTGATGAAGGAACCGCCGAACATACCGATCTGCAGGGGTGACCATGCCTGAATGGTAATGTCATTCAGCCTGCAGTAATCCAGTAGATTTCCGTCCCTGCAGACAGAATACTCCGTCGTTTTATTATTCATGTAAAGTGCCTGATCGATCAGCTGGGACTGTTCCAGTGACAACTGTACCTGATTGATCACCAACGGCTGTTTCACATATTTTTTCAGAAGCTCGATCTGCATGGGAACGAGATTGCTGACGCCAAACCACTTTACTTTTCCTGCTTTTTCCAGGATATCAAATGCCTCTGCCACTTCCTCCGGTTCAAACAGCACATCCGGCCGGTGCAGGAGCAGCGTGTCGATATAATCCACCTTCAGGCGTTCCAGGATTCCGTCCACGCTGGAAAGGATGTCCTCCTTCGTCCAGTCGAATTCGCTTCGTTCCGGATGAATCCCGCATTTGCTCTGAATATAAATATCCTCTCTTTTCAGTCCGGTCAGCGGAAAAGCCTCGCTGAACCTGGTCTCTGCTACCCCGCCTCCGTAAACCGTTGCATGATCAAAGAAATTGATCCCGCAGTCATAGGCTGTCCGGATCACCTTCGCCGCATCCTCCTTTGAAAGGTCCGGCATCCGCATACATCCCTGTACGATCCGGGAAACCTGCTTCGGTCCGTTTACGATATCGACCATCTTCATATTTTGTCCCCCCCTTTTTCGCCAAAAACAACAATAGCCATCGCGCAGCTTTGTACTGTCATTCGCCCGCGACCTTTTGACCTTTTCATCATACTATTTGTTTTTTCATTTTTCAACAGATCAAAGAACAGACTATCATTGAAAAATAAACCCATTAGTGTTACTATGTTTACATAATTTTTCAAGAAAGGGAGTCCGCATGAAAAGATCAAAATCTAAGAAACTTATATGGATATTGCTTGCGCTTTCGGTATTCTTCGTGACCTGCATTTCTCCGTCAGGGGCATATGCCGCAGAATCCACCGGAAATGCAAAGTTTGATGCTTTTATTACCAATCCGGATTACGAAGATGATGCCGAGTGGGGAATGACACAGCATCCCAAGCTCTCAAAATCGGGAAGCTCCGGCTGTGCCTCCTACTGTGCTGACTTTGTTAAATTCTGCTACGGGATCGATGCCCTGACCAGTTCCGATTCTTTCACGGATCCGAACCAGATCCGGGCCGGTGATGTGATCCACCTGACGAGTGAAGGCTCCGGTCATTGGTTTGTTGTCCTGAAACGAAAAGGGAATGAATTATATACCGCAGAGGGGAACTGGGCTGAACGTGTTCGTGTCGGCTGGTGTTATATCATTGAAGACGGGGATGTCTACGGAAGCCGTCATTCCTTCGACTGCGGATATCATTTCGCACCGAAAATGACCAACGGAAAATGGGTAAAGGATTCCAAAGGCTGGAAATACGTTTACGGCAAGGATTTCTATGCTTCCTCCTCCTGGATCCGTTCCGGAAAGAACTGGTATTACATCCGTTCCAACGGATACATGGCATCCGGCTGCTGGCAGAAGATTAATTACAAATGGTACTATTTCGAAAAGAACGGTACCATGGCAAAAAAATGGAAGAAGCTGAGCGGGAAATGGTACTATCTGGCAGGCGGTGCAATGGTAACCGGCTGGAAAAAGATTGACGGAAAATGGTATTATTTCGTACCGGGTGGCGCAATGGTGACCGGCTGGAAAACCATCATGCGTAAGACCTACTACTTCACAGCCGGCGGTGCGATGGTAACCGGAACGAGAACCATCGACAACAGGAAATACACCTTCGATAAAAACGGAGCACTGATATCCGAATAGATCTGATATCAAAGAAGCACAGGGGTGCGGTGACATCCCTGTGCCTCTCTTTAGTTATTCTCCTTTTGTATATCCCTTCTGTGTGATCATGATTTCACGGATCATTTATGCGCAGCCTTTCCCTCCGCCTTCTTTGCCGTATTCTTCTTTGCATCCGACAATTCCTTCATCTTGTTTACGACCTGCCGGTGCATTTCATCCAGCTTCATGGGGCCTTTCCCCTGCAGTGCATTTACAGCCTCCAGGTAAGGAGCACGTTCCGTCTTTTGCGGCGCCTCTCATGGTCAGCGGGGTGGGCAATCTCCCACCGAGATAAAGAGAGATAAAGAAACTCCCTGCGCGTTGGAGTTTCAACGTGCAGGGAGTCCCTTGTCATTTGTCCGGATCTGTAGGATCCGTTTATTTAAGTATTACGGATTTGTGCAATAACCTTTTGCATTAAAGTTATATACCTTACCGTCGATCTTCTGGCTGCAGTTCTTTGCATACCATCCTGAGGTATCGCCGAACCACCAGCCCTTGCTGTCATGATGCCAGCTTCCGGTTGCCTTGTAGGTCTGCTTTCCGCTCTTCTCATACCACTTACCTTTTACCCATTCGCTTGAGTACTTCGGTGTTGCAAGTGCTTTCTTCAGAGCCTTCTCAGCTGCAGTCAGCTTGCTGAGATTTGTAACCTTCTTCTTCTGTGCTGTTGTCAGTTTCTTGTACGCTGCTCTTGCTGCTTCGATTGCTTTCTTGTTTGCCTTTGTTACCTTGGATGCTGCCGGAAGAGCCTTGATCTTTGCGATTACCTTCTTGGCTGCTGCCGTATCGATTGCTGCCTTCAGAGCCTTCTCATCATCTGCCAGTCTCTTGATATATGTTCTTGATACCAAAGCCTTGCGGTCTGCATTCAGTGCATTGTAAGCCTTCCTTGCTGCATTGATCGCTGCCTTATCTGCTGTGGTAACCTTCGTCGGTACCGGAAGCTTCATAAGCATATTTGTAACTCTGGCTGCTGCTGTCTTATCAGCCTTTTCCTTCTTCTCAATTGCTACTGCGAGTGCACTTTCTGCATCTTCAAGCATCTGAACGGTTTCCGGATCAAGCTTAGCCTTCTGATCAGCTGTGAGTGCATCATAAGTTGCTCTTGCCTTTTCGATTGCTGCCTTATCTGCCACTGTCACGCCGGATGCTTCCGGAAGATCAAGGATCTGGTCATTTGCTTCAATTGCTGCCACTACATCATCCAGATCCGGAATGACATAGCTTTCGTCTGTCGTGTCTACCGGAGAGATCTCCACATTGGAGATTTCCTTTCCTTCTGCATCTACTTCAACAAGTTTGATATTGTCGAAGTATACATGATGTGCATCTAATTCGGTATCACTCTGACCGAGTGCTACGCTGAACAGAGCCTTCTCATCTGTTTCATGTGTCATCTCAAATGTGTTTTCGAAGGACTGCCACTCAGTTGTCAGATCATATAATCCTTTTCCTTCTGAGTAAGTATCCCAGTTGCCGCCGTTCTTCTGCATCACTACGCTGACAACGCGATCAATGGAAGCCTTTGCATCAAATGTAAGCTTATAAGTCTTGCCCTTCTCAAGCTTAACATCACCCTGCTTCAGCTGAACATGCCAATCCTTAAGTCCTGCATTTGCAATGTTCACATCCATTACATAATCATGTCCGTCGACCTCATCTGCAATACTGTAGGATGCCTTGCCCTGCTCGTAAGCACCTGTTTCATAGCATGCAACTCCTGATTTAAAGGAGCCGTTCTTAACCATTGCGGATTCTGTAGCCTTTACATTATCCAGATAATATACACCCGGCTTGTAGAAGATAAATTCTACATTTGAATCCTCTCTCGTCTGATCTTCCTCAAACTCGAACATAAAGTTGAATGTCTGCTTCTTATCTGTCAGTTCCGGTTTGTACTTCTTTCCGGCAACAATTGCCTTCATTCCGTCTGCTTCTCCGTCTGTTGTGTATGCATCAAAGCTGAAATCATACACACCCTTCAGGAACGGAGCGATCTCTTCCTGCTTAACAATAACCGGATTCAGTTCAGTTGCCAGCGCCGGAACAACGACCTTTGCCTGCAGATCTCTCTGTCTTCCGTTTTCTGTGATCTCGTTTGTTACAACAACTTCTGCTTCTTCATTTTCTGTTTCGATTTCCCAGTTTCCGAGACGGCCTTCGCCCTGATCAAAGGAACCGTTATATACATGGTTTCCGTCAGATCTTAAGCTCTTCTCTCCGACAGTGATCTCATCACCGGTTGCAACCAGTTTGATATTGGAAATGTGAACCGGTGCAGCAGAACCCTGTGCTCCCATATTGAACTCGAGAACAGCTTCTTCATCCGTTCTCGCATCAATGCTGAACTGATGTGTGTATGTCTTCTTTTCGTTTGTCAGTTTTACTTCCTGCGGATCCAGATAGAGACACCAGTCTCTCTTCGGACCCTTGATATCTGTTGTGATCTGTCTTGTTTCACCCGCTTCTACATCTGCATAAGCATCATAGGTTAAGGTGTAATTCCATCCGCGAACCATCGGGATACCGTTCTGCTTCAGCTGAACACTGTAAAGCAGTTCTCCCTCGGAGCTCGGAGTTACCGTAAGTTCATTATTCTTTACTTCATATGTAGTATCCTTGCTGTCAGCCTCAAGGTGAAGTTCGAAGTTGTCGCCCTCGCTGCCCATCGGCTTAAGATCCTCTGCAAAATCACCGTTTACTACATAGTTGCCTTCAGCATCCGGAACTCTCCGTGCTGCATCTGCCGGCTTCTGTACATTTGCTTCCATCTCTTTATATACGGAAGCATCCTTCTGGTATACTCTTACATAATCAATTTCAAAAAGCTGATTGTCCATATCCTCTACGGCTGCCATATCAGGATATTTTACCCATTCACCACCGACTGCCAGATTCAGGATAATATAGAACTCCTGATCAAACGGTGCAGGATAGGTCAGTACGCTTTCTTCATCACGACCTGTAACCCAGGTGCTTGTCTCATAAACCTTATTGTTGTCTACATACCATGTGATCTTGCCCGGCTCCCAGTCAACTGTGAAAAGATGAAATTCATCTGCAAATGAGTCAGCGCCCTCAGGCAGTTTCAGAGTTCCCTGATCCTCTGCCGGATCCGGATTACCGAAATGGATCGTATGGTAGGATTTATCTACTTCCTGACCCATAACTTCCATGATATCAATTTCGCCGCACTTCGGCCACTGTCCGTAATTCTGCTCATCTGTTGCCATCAGCCAGAATGCCGGAAGGTATCCCTTACCTGTCGGTACCTTAGCATACGCTTCAAAACGTCCATAGATGAAATCATGCTTGTTCTGTGTATTAACACGTCCGGAAGTGTAGGTGTAATCTGTCATCGGATTGGGTTCATCTGATCCCGAAGCTGCAGCTTCTGTCAGGTCAACCAGCGACAGTTCTGTAAGTGTAATCTGTGTGAGCGCAGATCCTGCATCCGTACTATCAAACTTACCAAGGTTGATCTGTACCGCAACCTTTTCTTCTGCACATTCACCCATTTTAAATGTGAGTTCACATGTGTCCGCTACAGTTCCTACGGTATAAATCTCATTCTTATAGGGACTGTAATTTCTCATATCTGTTATGTTTGCCTGGATCATACGTTCCGTTTGAGCCTCTGCCTTAAAGGACAGTTTGTATTCATGTCCTTCTGTTAATGTCATTCCGGCTTTCTGGAACTGTACATCCCATGCATTTACTCCTGCATTAGTGATATTAATCGTTGCCGTGCCGTTTGAAACGTCCGCAGTTGCTCCACCCACAACACCCCAGGTGGAATCAAATGCTGTCAGCACACTTCCTCCGGGAACCACACTTTCTGTAAGATCGACCAGTGTAGCATCCCACATTTCAACATCTGTGAGTGCAGATCCTGCTTCCGTAGCATCAAACTTACCAAGATTGATCTGTACCGCAACCTGTCCTTCTGCACATTCACCCATCTTAAATGTGAGTTCACAAGAGCCTGCAGTTGTTCCCAAAGTAAAAATCTCATTCTTATAGGGACTGTAGTTTCTCATATCTGTTATGTTTGCCTGGATCATACGTTCCGCTTTGGCCTTTGCCTTGAAGGAAAGTTTGTACTCATGTCCCTCCTTCAACGTCATTCCGGTTTTCTGGAACTGTACATCCCATGCATTTACACCTGCGTTTGTAATACTGACCGTTGCCTTGCCCTTTGATACGTCCACAGTTGCTCCACCCACGACACCCCAGGTGGAATCAAAGCCTTTTCCTTCAAGAGCATCTACGATTCCGGATTCTCCGACTTTTTTTGCCTTCGGATAGATCTTCAGACTTCCTTCATTTACCTCAATATTTCCGTCTTCCGTGTACTCCTGAAGTTCTGAATTAACCCAGCCCGGCTCGTGTGTTTCCACATTCCAGTCATCCGTATTTAACGCTGTGCCTTCAAATTCGTCATTCCATACAAGATGATAGCCTTCATCCTGATATGCATTTGCGATCTTATCCTCGGATTCTGCGTAAACCAACCCGGTCGGTCCGAAGAATGGCAGCGCCAATGCCAGCGACATGAACATAGCAAAACTTCTTTTTGTAGCTTTCAGTTTTCCTTTTGTCATTTCGACTTCTCCCTTCTTTCTTTTTTCGAACACTTAAGCTGTTTTTTAGTATAGTAAAACCATTTCGGGAGAATCTATCTTTTTCGTTTTTATTTTGTCGTTTTTATGATATTATGAAAATGAGCATTTATTTTTGTAAAAAAGGCCCAATTTCTGATAACAGAAACGTAATATTTAACCAAAAATAATATTATATGTCCGGAGGTGTTCCATGGATCTGAATAAAGAAATGTTTTATAAAGACTTTGTGCAGCGTGAGGATGAATTTCTGCGGGCACCGTTTAACCCTGAGATTGAATTCTACAGCTGCATCAAAGCAGGGGATGTGGAACGGGTGCGGGAGCTTTGCAAGGATCCTCTGGTGGATAAACCGGGACTTGGAAAGCTGTCCAATGACCCGCTTCAGAATCTGAAATTTCATTTTGTGATCACCACCGCTCTCGTGGCCAGATACTGCATCCAGGGCGGTATGGATCTTTCAGCCGCCTACGGACTCAGTGATTATTTCATCCAGAAAGCGGACCAGTGCAAGCGAACGGAAGACATTTCAAAGCTGCATCCGAAAATGTGCATCGAATACGCTAAGCGGATGCGGGACTTACGTAAGAATTCCGTCTGCTCCATCCAGATTGCCCAGTGCATCGATTATATCTACGATCATCTTCATGCCCGGATCACGGTGGCCGAGCTTGCGGAGCATGTGCACCTCAGCGAGAGCTATCTTTCGAGGCTGTTTAAAAAAGAAGTCGGAACATCGATCAGTGATTATATCCGGCGGCAGAAGCTGGAAACCGCAAAGAATATGCTGGTCTATTCCGACTATCGTTCCGCTGAGATCGCAACGATCCTGTGCTTCCCCAGCCAGAGTTATTTTACGGAGATTTTCCATAAATATACAGGAATGACTCCCGGCGAATATCGCAGGAGTCATTTCCGTGAAAGTATGGAGGATTCCCAGACGGAATCCTGATCTTTACTTCTGCTTCTTCTTTCTTATCCGCGGCAGGATCAGGAAGATAAATACCAGGATCAGTGCTATCACTTCGACTGCAATAAGGATAATGAGTGTGGGCCAGGTCCATCCGGGTGTTTTTTTACCCTCCGGATCTTTTGTCTTGCCTGCATCATCTTTTGACTTTCCTTCTGCATCTTTTCCGTCAGAGGTTTCTTCCTCTGACGTTTCGTCTGCTGCCCCGTCCTCGTCTGATACTTCTTTTTCCAATGTTTCCTTTCCTGTCTCATCAACCTGCCCCAGAACGGTTCCGTCCGAATCCGTAATGGAAAGCTCCAGCCGGTCAAGTTCTTCTTCTCCTTTTATCTCTGCGGAAAATCGTTTTCCTTTTTCAATCTTGACATTTTTATATGCTTTTTCTTTATACACCTCGTTCGACATGGAATCCACGATCCGCTGGGTAAACTCCATTGTCCCGTCATCCGTCCCGCTGAACTCGATGGTATATTTCACGGACGCTTCCGCATAGATATATTTCTTATCCCCAACATTAAATAAAAGTAACGGAGTGGTATCATCCTCGATATAAAGCTTATCATCTTTCGTATAAGCCATAACTTTTCCGTTTTCATCTTTTACGGTAACATCAACCGGACAGTGGATCATACTGAAGGAATAATGATTTTTGACCTTCCCCATATTGGAAGGAATACTGTCTATCATCATGGCAAGATAAGTCGTTGTCCAATGGTGATAAAACGACCTCTGGCTTGCGATGAAATTACCGACTCCCCCGCCGTACATTTTTTCCTTTGCGTCCCCGAACTGTTCATCATCATAAAACCAGCCATGACCGTAACGATCATTATACATGGACATATGTCCCACAATGGTCGGAATACCATCCCTTATATTTATGATGTTATGAATGTTGGGATAATCCTTCGTTTGGCCTGAAGGTACGGTTTGCGGTGCGGCAAATGTATAAACAAATACATCCTTCTTTGCTGCTTTTTGTTTGGTGCAGATAAAGTCCCCCAGATGATTGGACACGGCTCCGCCCAGGCTGTGTCCTGTCACAAAATACATCAGGTCCGACGTTTTCGTTTTCTTTCCGTAGGTCTTTTTCAACCCCTGGATGTATTTTTTTAGTTCGGCATAGACATTTTCGGCAGAATACTTAAAGCCATCTATTGAATCGAAAATATCGGTCATCAGATCCTTTACATCTGTTGTTCCTCTTACCACAACGGCTACCAGTATCCGGTCCTTCCCGTTGAGCCGGATCTTTTTGGACGCAAACATGGTAGCGGGACGGGAAATCTGAAATTGTGAGCCGAAAAATACGGGTTTAATATTCTCAAAGCCCATCTTCCCCAGCAGATCCTTCAGTTCATTTTCACCTCGCGTGGCCACCTGGCTGAGAACCAGTCCGGCAATGCCAAGATCATGGCTGTAATTGGAAGCATCTCTGTTAAAAAGGTTCCATCCCCAGCGAACATCTATGAACTTATCTGTTTCCAGCCCTCCGCCGTTGAACTTGATCCCGTGGATCGTATTGATCGCATTTTGCTGTTTTTCTTTATTGTACTCCACATCCACCCTGGATTCCGTCCGGATGGAATAGACCGTCCAGTGGGACTCGCCGTCCACTTTCTCATATCCCAGCTTTACATCAAAATAATAGTCTCTGAGTTCCTCTTCTCCACCCATTTCCGACTTCATGATAAACCGGATATAGTAATACTTATCATCCTTCTTTATCTTCTCAAATTCAATATCATCGACCTCCCAGCCGATCCCTCCGATATATGAGTAAAGATACCCATCCTGTATGTACACCCACTGACTTCCGTCATCAGGCTTAACCTCCTTCGGAAGACAGTCATTTATCATACTGTCATAATAGATTTCCGGCATGTGAAATATATTCACAACCGCCCAACGGACCGAATCCAGGGAAATGCTGTAATACCCACCGAAGCTCTGGTCGGAATCGCAATATCCTCTCGGATCCTTCCCTTCGCCTTCCCAACCGTAATACCTGTCGAGCTCACCCGGCACATAACCCGAGATCGTCCACCAGTCAAGGAAGGACCCGATCAGCTTCTGTCCGCCGTTTCCATAGGAATCCCTCGCATCATATTCGATTCCGCCAAGGGCATAATCCATTCCGTAGCATAAACGGTATAACTCGTTATAATCCGGAAGACTCTTCTTGGAAACGTCCTTTGCATCCTTCTCTTCCGCGTTCACCACGGGCCCTGCCGGTCCAAAGGTTTCGACTGCGGGTGTTAATGCCAGAAGCATCGCCAAAAACATCGCGAAAATGCATCTTACTCCCAATCTGATCTTCTTATTATTTATCTTCATCACCCTCACCTGATCTCGCTCTTCCTTCCTGTTCTTTCTCTTTCCATTTATTACCTACACTGCTAACAAAATAGTATCATTTGTCGGACTTTGTGACAATGAAAATAATGTAGTTCGGAATAATAAGAATTCGGGGGGTTGACATTTGACCCGGTTGGTTTTATACTAATCTCATCAAGTGAGATTAGTGAGGGCCGAACCATGGAAGAACTGATCAAACTCCTGACGGATCCTGTTTCCAATCAGATCATCCAGCTGATCCGGGTCCGGGAGAAAATGACGATTGCCGATATTCTTGCCGCAACGCCATCCGTCCCCCGTGCCACCGTCTATCGGAAGATTGACCGTATGCTGAGTGCCGGCGTGATCGAGGTATCCGATTCGCACAAGGTACGCGGGCAGACGGAAAAAGTCTATTCCATCAAAAAGAATTACATTTCATCTGAAGACGGAAAATCAGACGGACTGAAAATCATGACAACCACATTGCTACAGATCTTTGAACTCTGCAGGCAATATTTCCAACGAAGTGATGCGGATGTGAACCGTGACAAACTCTTTGTCCTTAACTATGCCATCCCTCTTTCCGACGGCGACTTTTCTCTCATGCTGCAGGAAATGTATGGCGTGATCGACAAGTATCAGAAAAAAGAGCCGTCCGCCGATTCTCAGCTGCGCAACCTTTATCTAATGTCCATGCCATCCGGAGGAAACGAAAATGAGTAAGAAAAAAGAACTGCTTTACTGCTACCAGGAAAAAGGGATCTGCAAATATGAATATCCCATGATCAACGGACTGAATCAGTATATTCAGATCCGGGGAGCGGACAGATCAAATCCGCTTCTGCTCTTTCTTCACGGCGGTCCGGGCGGATCCATGGCCGGACTCTGTCATGTATTACAGGCAGAATGGGAAAAGCATTTCACGGTGGTAAACTGGGATCAGCGGAACACATGCAAGACTTTCCTTGCAAATAAGAAAAATAAGGCCGAGATTGCAAAAACCGGAAGCATCTCCGATTATACAGCCGACATCGACGCCGTGATCAAGTATCTCCATACCGTTTATACATTTGACAAGATCATTCTCATGGGATTTTCCTGGGGTTCACTGATCGGGTCCGCCTACGCAAAATCACACCCGGAAAATGTATCCTGTTATATCGGGGTCGGTCAGCAAGTGGATTATTTCGAAGCCCTGGAGCTCTCCTGTAATCAGATCAGGGAACTGGCGAAGGGGTCGGCAGAGGATACGGCAAAGATCGATGCATTTATGAAAATGGCATCAAAAAAGCCGCAAATGGACGCGGCTTTCATGAAAGAACTGATTTCATTTTCAGAACTGGGTACAAAATATATCGCCAGGGACGGTGCACCCTTCCCCGTAAAAGCACTGATGTCTTCTCCGTTCCTTAAATTCCGCGAGAAGAAGACCATGATCCGTACGGATTATACGCTGTTTGAAGGAACCTACAAAACACTGACATCCTATAATTTCAGATCTAATCTGCATTTCGATGTTCCTGTCCTCTTTATCAGCGGTGACGAGGATTTTGTATGTCCGAACCGGATGATCGCCGATTGCTTCGACGAAATATCCGCACCGAAAAAGAAAAATGTGGTGATCCCAAAGGCGACACATACGTGTTTCCTGGACAAGCCGGAAGAATTCCTGCAGACGGTGCTGGATTTCTGTTCCTGCGAAAATCAGGGACGGTTCTGATCAACCCAGAACCGTCCCTCTCAATACACTCTCAATACATCATCTTCACTTCAACCTTAATGGAAAGGTCCACATGATCGCGGAAGATATCGGCAGACCTTTTGGAGCCGGTCCCGTTTCCGTAATGTGTGGGGATTGCGATCTTCGGCCGGATTTTGTTTACAAGTCCGGCCGCCTGTCTTGCATCCATGGTATAGGTGCCTCCAACCGGAACCATTGCAATATCACAGATAACATCCAGGGCTTCCGCCGTTTCGTCCGTATCTCCGGCGATATAGATCCTGTGGCCGGCGATGATCACGATATAACCCACCCAGCCGGCTTCCTTCGGATGGAAGGGCTTATCTATATTGTATGCCGGAACCGTTTCGATCTTAAGCCCGTCAAATGTATAGGTTTCCCCTGGCTTTACGGTGCGGATCTCCGCAACCAGGGATTCAACCACCTTTGCCTTTTCCGCCATTGCTTCGGGAACCACAAGGATCGTCGAACTGCAGGCAACCTTGGCAATATCATCCGGAGAAAAATGATCATAATGATCATGCGTGATCAGGATGAAATTCGCATTCTGCGGTTCTCTCCGCATCTGGAACGGATCGATATAGATCCTTCTGTCTCCTTCAAGGATCTTAATACTGTTTTGTGTGAATAGTTCGATATCTTTTGTCATGCTACACCTCACTCCCCCAATTCGTGATTTTTCTTGTAACCGAAAAGCTACTGTTCTGAATCATATCTCTTTTGTGTTGCATATCTCTGTAAACATCGAATGTCATTCCCATTATAGCACCCGTTTTTTCTCCTGTCACGCCTGAATCCGGACAGGAAATCATCTTTTCCGTTCACGCGGAATGTGTTATAATAAAGGCTGTCTTTTTAAATATTTAGCTCCGAAAAAAGGATGTACAGAGGTAAGTTGAAATGAGATCAATTCGTGCAAGAATCATCCTGATCACGGTAGTAGCTATCATTTTATCCATGACCATTTCCATGGTTCTCGGAATCATAGATGTCGTTGAAGTCGGCCAGGACAATTCCGAACAGGTCCTTGATCTGCTTTGTGAAACAGGAGAAAAAAATCTGAATTATTATTTCAGCAGTGTGGAACAATCCGTAAAAATGGTTGCCTCCTATGCGGAAACGGATCTGGAGAGCGTTCAGACTCCGGATATGTCCGAACACATCAAATATGTGGATGCCCTGTTCGGCAAGATCGCACGCCAGACAAACGGCGTATTAACCTACTATTACAGGATCGATCCGGAATACTCAACAGATGTAACCGGTTTCTGGTATGTGGATTCTAACGGAAACGGCTATGTTGCACATGAGGTAACCGACATCACAAAGTACGACACCAATGACACAACCCAGCTTGTCTGGTATACCGTTCCGAAAGCATCAAAGAATCCCGTATGGATTCCGCCGTATATAACCGATAATCTGGATGCCAGGGTTATTTCCTATAACGTTCCCATTTTCTGTCATAATACCTTTATCGGTGTGATCGGAATAGAGATCGATTATTCCACCATGGCAAACCAGGTGGACAACATCAAACTGTATGAGAACGGATATGCCTTTATCAATGACAAGGACGGAAATCTCATCTATCATCCCTTCATCGATGTTCTGTCTCTTCCCAAGGAAGAGATCCCGACGGTTCCGAAGGAATTCCTCCAAAATGAAAGGTTTATCCGTTATGAATTTGACGGAACAGAGAAGGAAGCTGTCCGGGTAAAACTTGCCAACGGAATGATGCTGAATGTTACCGTTCCTATCTCCGAGATCCACGGAAACTGGAAAGGGCTGATCCGTCGTACCATTCTGATCTCCATCGGACTACTGCTTCTGTTTGTTCTGATCACGCTGCAGTTTGCCCGTCACATCACACATCCACTGACAGAGCTTACCAAAGCTGCAGAGCGCGTCAGTGAAGGAGATTATGATGTGGAACTGAATCACAGCAGAAAAGATGAAGTCGGTATTCTGACACATTCCTTCCGGTTACTGATCGATCATATCAAGGGCTATACCAGTGAGCTGAACAAGCTGAATTCCCAGCTGAAGGAAGACAATCTGACTCTGGAGGCTGCTACCATCCGCGATTCACTGACCGGCGTAAAAAACCGGTTTGCCCTTCGCCGGGATTATGAAAAATACATTGAAACCGATCTGTTCCTTCTGATGCTGGATATTGATGATTTTAAGCGTGTAAATGATACGCTCGGTCATTCCGTCGGTGATTATCTTCTGAAGAAAACCGGGGATGCGCTTCTGGATCATTTCGGTGCGGAACACAGCTACCGTTACGGTGGAGACGAATTCCTCGTTATATTCCCGAACAGCTCCAAAGAGGAGTTTGAGGCCCTTCTGAAAGGCCTGAAGGAACAGCTTGAGGAAATCTATTTAGAAGAAAAGAAAATGTCGGTGTACTACTCTGCCGGCTATGTTTTCGGAAAGACGCTCCTGCAGGACGATCTGAGACTGATGCTCCGACAGGCGGATGAACTTTTATATGAGGCGAAGAAGTCCGGAAAAAACAGCTTCATCGGCAAAGAATATGACAGGGAATACGCGGAACACATCCGAAAGAAGGAAGAAGAATCCTTCCGTCAGGGCTGATCATTGCCTCATCCGATTGCTTCATCCGGCATCTCTATGCCTGATCGATGATCTCGATCTGCACGTTCGGCAGCGTACGGATGAAATTCTGTACATCCTCTGCATATTTCTTATCGGCAACCATTGCAGTTCTGCCGGCAGTCTTTGTGATCATGCAGAAGGATTCATCAAAGGTACGCATGGCAGCGATCTCATTCCATTTCAGACGGAAAGATGTCTTTCCGTCTTTTTTTACTTCAATCCCTTCTTCATCCAGGGCGATCTGTGACTTTGTCCTGTCCTCTTTCATCTGACGAACGATCTTATTCATCTTAACCTGGATCATTACACTGAGAATGATATCAATCGAAAGGATCACTATCGCAACTATGGTAAGGACCCCGGTTCCCAGCCAGATAAAGGACACTGCCAGCAGTGCGCCCAGTACCGCAACACTGATAATGAAATACAGGATCCTGTCACGGAATCCGTCCCTCAGTTTTGCCTTCGGATCCGCCACAAGCTGTCTGTACTGTCCTGCTACATTCAGTATTTCTTTGTAGAAGTTATCATTGGTTGATTTTTCAACATCGATTATCAAGGGTCCTGTCCTCCGATCTCAACAATTCGCTTACTCGATTGTAATCCTCTTATCCAGTCCTGTTGTCTTCAGGATGCCCATAACATTTTCGGACACACTCCGAAGCTTCATATTTCCGTTTACTTTTTTATATGCCGCAACAAACTGCCTGAGTCCCGAGGATGCAACATATTCCAGCTCCTCCATATCCAAAACAAGGCTTTCACCTTCCTTAATCTCCGCAACCGCTTCCTCCAACTGCGGTGCCGCCTGGGTATCCAGCCATCCCACCAGCTTAAGTGTCACTTCCGATCCGTTCTCTGTCCTGATGATCTCCATAGTTTCCTCCTTTTTTCCGGGAAATGCATCCCTTCCGTCTTTATGATTATAAGTCTTTCGACGTGTCAAATACAAGTGTCACCACATTTCTGCACTCGATACGTTCATATCTCAGCTCCGTGGTCATTTTCCGGATCATTCCGATTCCCATGCCACCGGTATCAAGCTCCTCAAACGGCTTTTCTTCCATATATGCCGTGGGATCAAAGGGATCTCCGTTATCGGCAAAGGTTACCTTGATCAGCCGGCTCTCACGGACTATATCGAAGAGAACACTGCTTGCTCCGGAATAAGATACAATATCCACAAACCATTCCTCGGAACAGATCATGATATACTGTGCCAGTTTATCATTCTTCACAAATCCCATCACATACTCTCTCAGGATACCAAGTTCCGAAAGCTGCGGTTTCAGATTGATCCGCTTCATTTCGATCCTGCTGATGGCAATCAGTGTAATGTCATCAAATATATGATCTTTCCCTTCAAACTGCAGCACATCGTTCCGGATGGACCTTACCAGTTCTTTCGATTCTTTTCCGGATATATGCTTCAGAAGACGCTCCTCTCCGTAAGCATCTCCCTTCGGATTCACAGCTTCCGTAACTCCGTCCGTATAAAGAAGCAGTCCCTCTCCGACCTCCAGATGGATCGTATCGTTCCGGAAATATGAATCTTCAAACAGTCCCAGAAGATCTCCCGGATGTACCGGGATCTGCTCGGTTTTTGTACCGAATCTGATCGGTGGGTTATGACCTGCATTTGCATATGTCAGTCTGCCGTTGGTCGGATCCCAGACTGCCGCAAATACGGTTGCAAAGAATCCCTCCGGATTCTCTCTGCAGATTTCATCATTGGCGCGTTTCAGTGCCTTTGCCGGAAGCATCCCCGTCCGGAGACGCTCACGAAGGATTCGTCTGACCACTGACATGAAGAGCGCTGCTCCGATCCCCTTTCCGGAAATATCTCCGATCAGTAATCCGACCTTCCCCACGGGAAGTTCAAATACATCGTAGAAGTCTCCTCCAACCTCCAGCGCAGGCCGCATGACCGCATAGACTGAGCATCCACGGCCCGTGTATTCCTTTTCCGGGGGAACCATTCCGTTCTGGATCCTTCGGGCCACGTGCAGCTGCACATCCGACTCCGCCTTCTCGGAAGCCAGCCTTTGAATATCCACGACATATGCTGACAGATCCTTTGCCATCTCCCGGAAGGACGCTTCCATATCCGTTACCTCGTCCTGGGTCCGGTATTTCTTCTCCGGGATCTGAATATCCTTATCTTCCATGAAGTTTTTCATCTTGTTTGAAAGAACCCGGATCGGACGGACCACCCATATATGGATCATGACCAGTACCAGCACGGTGGTGATCACGAACGCGATCCCTCCGATCAGGAAGAGGAAGGCATTATCCTTTCCCATAAGACCGATCACGTAATCCATATCACAGTCCGCACCTATCAGAACCGCCAAATGTCCATCATTGTCATAAAACGGCATGACATACGTTATGACATGGCCATATTCATTATCGACCTCCTCCAGTCCGCCGTCCATGGACAGGCCGTTTAATGCGTTTAATTCATTTTTAGAAAGCGGCTCCGTTGATTCCAGATTGACGAAACCAACATCTTCCAGCATCTCCTGATCTTCCTCATCCCTGGCGACCGTGAGGAGATGATGACGTTTGCCATCATTGTCTACAGTATAAAGATATACATATCTGAGATTCAGTCCCTCACAGATCTCAGGAAACAGATAGTCTTCCAGGTAGGGGAACCCATCCGCCGGATTTTCGAAGTAGGAAGCCTTATAATCCATTTCGATAAAACAATTCTTAACGAGCTGACACCCATGCTGCGCGGATTGTCCGGCCTGTTCTATCGCCCGTTTCTTACGCATGCTTGCGGATATCACATCCACCAGCCCTCCTGCGAGAAGCAGGGCAAGCAGAACAAGGACCGCAACTCTTACCAGCAGCGGAATACGGAGTCCCTTCCCTTTTTCTTTTTTCGAATGATCTTTATTCTTTCTCATACTTTTCAAGTAACTCCGTAAAATAGCATACTGCCATCTCATTCATTTCCTCAGACTGCAACATAAGAAGCAGGATACGGATCTGCTTCTCACTGAGTTCCGGAACATCTTCCGAACCATAGAAGCCTCTTAACATACGCTCAACAAATATCCTGCTGGTCTTCCTGTTCTCCTGAAGAAACACATCTTCCGCCTCCGGATCTCCCGCCAGAAGGCGATCATGTAGTTCTGTCCGGGCCTTCTGACCGGACAGATCCTGCACTTCATCATAGACACATCCGATCCTTGTCCGGCGTACCATATGTCTCTGAAGCTGATATCCGTCCTTAGTGAACCGGAAAGACAGAAGCAGCCCGTGAAGCAGACATTCATTTACAATCTTCGCCAGATTGAAGCAGAAATTTCCCTGCCCGTAGATCAGAAGCGAACCATGATACTCTTCTTCATTTCCAATGGCGTGGGTATGCTGGGAAACCACGATATCTGCGCCTGCATCAGCCATCCGGTGAAATCTGGTCCGCACCAGAGGCGTGTTGTAAAATGAGGCTTCAAATCCGCCATGATACATAACGATCAGATGATCGCACTTTTTTTTCAGTTCATGCAGTTCCTCAAGCACCCGGGTCTCATCGTAGACATTTCCTCCGGGGCCGTCCTTTGTCGCAGCGTTGAAGAAGAACTCCATCACGTTATAAAGGATCACCCGGATCCCGTTTTTTTCTACCAGGATGTAATTCTTCATATGATCCAGATCGGATCCGCAGCCAAAATAATCGATCCCCGCCTCAGTCAGAAGCGATGTATACTCCCGGAATCCCGCCGGACCTCCGTCCATCACATGGGTATTTCCCAGGCTGACAGCCCGTACTCCCAGACGTTTCAGCGCATTCAGGGTTGCACCCTTTGCCTTGACGATCGGCCCCACTTTTCTCACCGGTTCCGGATGATCTCCGATACAGCCCTCGGTATTGCAGACAGAATAATCCGCTTCCTGAAACATCCGTACCACCTTCTCGCCGAAAAGTGCCTCCGTGTCTCCTTTAATAAAGTACTCTTCATTTTCAGCCACCGGAAAGACATCCCCCGCCAGGAGAAGGTTTAGCTCATTGTCCGGTGTTTTTCTTTCCTCAATCATCTTTTATCTCCCATCGATCTGTTTCCGTTTTCACCTCCCAATGATCATTCATCAGGTAAGGTCTTTATACATCGGTGTTTTTCCACCGGCTTTATTGCTGAGCATCGGTTCTGTGGAGAAGCTTACCTTCGCTCCCTCTGCACCGGACTCTTCAAAGTATCCGGTGATCTTTTCAGCCAGTCCTCCCAGCACTTCTGCAGGATCCGCTTCCGCCGCACAGACGCCGCGTACTTCCATGGTATCTTCACCGGTCTTGATAAACTGATAACTGCAAAGACCCTTCTGGAACTTTGCTTTTACTTCCAGCGCCTTCGTGGTAAACTTCTTTCCGCCCAGAGAGAAGGCATCCCATACTCTTCCCCGGATATCCAGTACCGGGCGGGAATAACAGGGGAAGTCCTCCCTGCGGATCCGCACCGAATCGCTGACATAATACCGGATGATCGGCTGTACATAATTTGTCAGATCCGTTACCAGGATTCCGGAGGAATACTCCGAATCATCCTTCATGGGCTGACGATTTTCATCCACCGGCTCCACGATGATCCAGTCCTCATTGATATGAAGATGCGGACAGTCATGGGTCATGGCGATCTCACCGCCCTCTGTCATGCAGTAATTGTTCAGGATCGGAACACCGAATACGTCATGGATCCTGTGATAACTTTCCTCCGTCAGAAGCTCCGCAGAGGAAAGGATCAGTTTCAGTGGAATATTCAGTGTGCCTTTCAGTTTCTCTTCCGCAAGCATAACAAGATACGGCGGATACGCCACAATAACCTCCGGCTGAAATGCATTCAGTTTACTTACCAGAACATCGATACTGTCCGTAATGGGATATGCAACGATGTTTTCCTCATATCCCGGACGGAGTCTGCGCATTTTCAGATAAGATCCGTAGCTGGATGCGGAATTGGAAATATGCACAAGGAATGCGGTCTTATGTTTGGAATGATCAAAGAGTCCCGGTGTCACGCCATAGAACAGACGATTCCGAAGCAACGCCCCGTGGATCTTGTTGTGATAATCGTCACGTACCATGGGAAGCGGATTTCCCGTAGAACCCGATGTCTGTAATGCCGTATATTTGTCAAGCAGCAGGGAATTATCCTCAGCATCACGCTTCAGGTAGGTCCTTACCATATCCTCCTTCAGCTCCGGATCTGTCACCCACTCGTTATAATGCTCGAGGAATTCCTTCTTCTCCATCACCGGGATATCACTGAGTGTATAATCCTCCGGCAGGTCCTTATAGACCTCCCGAAGATACGGGGAATTCTCACGGACAAAGTCCACCAGCTGATGCAGCCGTTCCTGCTGCACTCTTTTTATATCCTCCGCCGTATAGTTCTCACCTTCCCTGACCAGTCGTTCTGCCTCTTCCAGTGCGATCGTCTTCATAAATCCGGTACCTCCTTTATTCACCCAATCCTGTTTTACTCATCCAATCCTGTTTTATACATGGACGCATACAGTCCGCCCTTTGCCAACAGTTCTTTGTGATTTCCTACTTCCTTGATATCTCCGTTTACCATGAAAATGATCTGGTCCGCATTCTGGATCGTATAGAGTCTGTGTGCGATGATAAATGTGGTTCTGCCCTCCATCATCTTCTCCATGGCTCTCGTGATCGCCGCCTCCGTCTTGGTATCCACCTGGGATGTAGCCTCATCCAGGATCAGGATCTTCGGATCCGAGATCACGGCACGGGCTATGGCAAGCAGCTGGTTTCCTCCTGCGGAAAGTGCCGAATTCTCCGGCCCTACATGTGTATTGTAATCATTCGGCAGCTTCCGTATGATCTCGTCACAGCCTGCCATCTTCGCAGCCGCAACCACTTCCTCATGGGTCGCACCCGGTCGTCCGAATGCGATATTCTCTTCGATCGTTCCGTCCAGTACCCAGCTCTCCTGAAGCACCATTCCGAATACGCTTCTCAGATTTTCCTTTGTCAGCTTTGAGGTATCCTTTCCGTCCACCCGGATCGTTCCGGAATTAATCTCATAAAACCGCATCAGCAGGTTAATCAGTGTGGTCTTTCCTGCTCCGGATGGTCCGACGATGGCCATGGTCTGTCCCGGCTTTGCCGTAAAGGACACATCCTCCATGAGGGGTTTGTCCGGTACATACCGGAAGGATACGTGATCGAAGACCACCTCTCCCTGCACTTCCGCTGTATTCAGTTCTTCCTCCGGCTCTGCCTCTTCTTCCTCCGGTTCCTCAAGGAATTCATAAACACGGGCTCCGGAAGAAAGAGCATCCTGGAAGTTATTGATCGCAACGGACAGCTCACTCATCGGGGTGGCGATCATATTTCCGTAGAAAAGAAATGCCGTAAACTCACCAAGGGTCATCTCTCCCTTGATCATAAAGTATCCGCTGAGCAGACATACCAACACATAGGATAACCGTGCGAGCACGTTGCTGACAGGACGGGTAAACCCGGAAATGTATCTGGAGCGGACAAACTTCTTTTCAAAATCAGCTGTCAGCTCTTCCATCTCCTGGCGCTTGATCTGCTCCATGCCATAAGCCTTCAGGATCATATGGTTTGCATAGGTGTCCGTCACCTTTGCCGAAACCATACCCTGCGCCCGGTTGGCTTCCAGGAACAGTTTCCTGGTACGCTTCACGATAAATTTCAGTGAGAAGGAAATGATCGGCATAAACACCACATACACGATGGCAAGCCTGAGATCCGTAATGACCATCATGAATACAATGGCGATCATAAGTACCAGCTGTGCCAGTAACGGTGCCAGATTGGTCTCCAGACCGTTGGCAAGATTCATCAGATCCACGGTTACACGGGCCTGTGTATCACCGATGGGATTGGAATCCAGATATCCGATGGACAGCCGGTTCAGTTTATCTCCGCAGCGGTTCCTGAGTTTTTTAACGATGGTTTCGGAAACCGCTATCATTGCTCTTGTCACAAAACCGTCAGCACCATAGCCGACCATATAGAATAATGCGAGAAATCCGCAGAGTACCAGGATCTTTCCCCAGTCAAACTGCCCGGTGGAGGCAAAGGTTGTCAGCGAATTCGTGATCCGGTTCGCCATTTCCGGCGCGATGGCAAGACTGATCTTTGCGATCACCACCAGGATGATAACCCGCCAGAAACGTCCTTTCAGATCTCCGATCTCGGAATACAGGTTTTTCATAACCGGAGAGTCGCTTTTGTTTTTCTTTTTACTCACTTCGACTCTCCTTCCTGATCCAGATAGCACTGGGTCTCATAAATTTCCTGATATGCCCGACAGGTCTTTAGTAGTTCCTCATGCTTACCCTGCCCTGCAATCCGTCCCTTTTCCATGACGATAATATGATCCGCCTCCTGAACCGTACTGATCTTCTGGGCAACAAGCAGCACCGTCTTCCCGGCCAGTTTTGTCCGGATGGCTTTCAGCACATTTCTCTCCGTCTTGGCATCCAATGCGGAAAGGGTATCATCAAAAACATACACGGACGCATCCTTGGCAAATACTCTTGCCAAAGACAGCCTCTGCCGCTGACCGCCGGAGATATTCATTCCTCCCTGGGCCATCATATAATCCAGGCCCTCCGGTTTATCCGCAAGGACCTCGCTGAAGCAGGAGGCATCCATGGCGGAACGGATCCGTTCCTCATCCTGCATGGCAGGATCCGGACAGATATTATTCCGGACCGTATCCTGAAAGATCATGGACCTCTGCGTTCCGTAGGAGAAATATTCCTTCAGCCAGGGATCCCTGCATCCGCGGATGCTGACTCCGTCGATCAGGATATCTCCGAACGTGGGCTGATACAGACCCTGCATCAGATTCAGGATCGTGGTCTTGCCGCTGCCGGTGGAGCCGATCATTGCCGTGACTTTTCCGGCCTCGGCCTTGAAGCTGATATTGGCGATCACGTCTACGGCTCCGGCATAACCGAAGATCACATCCTTAAACTCAACCTCTCCCTTTCTCTCCTTCGGTGCTTCCACCTCATGCCATTCCACCCTGACCTCGGACTCATAGTCCAGCAGTTCGTTGATCCTTCGGGAGGATACCGAAGACTTGGGAAGTGTACTTACCAGGAACGGTACGGCTACCAGACTGGTAATGAAAAATGTTACATACTGGAAGATCAGGAGAAGCTCACTGATTGACGAGAGTCCCTTCTGGATCTGCGACGTACCTACCATATAGATCACCACAACCACCCAGCTCATGGTGACCAGAGCGATGGGGGACAGGAAGTTGATCTTCCGGTTTGCCTCGATCGCCGTATCATATGCGTCCTCATTTGCATCCATGGTTTTCCGGTTCTCCAGTTTTTCATTCCGGAACGCCCGGATCGGACGTGCACCCGTGATCCGCTCCTTCATCAGAAGATTGATCCGGTCAACCTTCTTCTGCAGCACTTCAAAACCACCTCTGGATGCTGCGCCGAAATAAGCAAGAAAGAATACGGTAACTGCAAAGAAACCGAAAAGAATAAAGAAGATCGTCAGATTCAGTCTCGCGATCATGATCAACTCCAAAACGATCATGACCGGAACGATCAGCCACATACGCAGGATATTGATCACCGTCAGCTGCATCTGCGTAACATCCGCCATGGTCCGGGTCACCAGTGTAGATTCCCCAAGTGCCGCAAATTCCTGCGGTGTCAGTTCCTCCACCTTCTTAAAGCAGGCATTTCTGAGCCTGCGGGTATACCCTGCCGTGGCACGTGCACTGAAATAAGATGTGAGCAAAGCACAGACACCCACACCTGCAGTGAGTGCCAGCATGACCCATACACTCTTCCATATCTCATCCATGTTCTTATCGGCAACACCATGGTCGATCAGATGCTTCGATTCCGGCAGAAGTGCAAAGATCTGAATCCCATACTGTATCAGCGTAAATACAATGGTTGCGATCACATGTCCGAGATCCGGTTTTATGTACTTTCCGAGCAAACGACCCATACCGGTCCTCCCCCTTTTTCCCCTGAATTTATATTCCCCGGACAGTTTATCGATCCGGTACAATGATTCCCTGATCCGTTACTGTTTCAGTGTATTCAGGATCAGTCCCTGCATGGTTGTGCGGAACATATCCGAATTTGTATCGATCACCGACATTCCCGGGGTACAGTTTACTTCTCCGACCACATATCCGTCTTCCGTGATCAGAAGATCGATCCCGCAGAGCCGCAGACCGCAGAGCTCTGAAACCTTCTCGCACATTTTCTGCGTTGCTTCATCGATCGGGTACAGTTTAACACTTCCACCTTTATGGACATTGGACCGGAATTCCTCTGCATCTCCTGCCTGCCGCATTCCGGATGCCATATACTTATGATCTATGACATATACACGAATATCCCGTCCCCTGGAGGATGCGATGTACTCCTGCGCCAGGATCACACCGTTCAGCCGCTCGGGAAGCGACTTCAAATAGTCGTCCAGTTCCTCCCTGGTCTTCAGGAGCTGAACTCCGTCTCCCTGTGCGCCGTCACTGGGTTTTACCACCACCGGGATCCCCAGTTCCTTCTCGATCATATCCGGATCGGTTCCCTGATCCACCAGCATGGTTTTCGGCTGGGGGATTCCTGCCTGTCCCAGAACCGCTGCAGTCTTCAGTTTACTGCATACGATTCTTTTTCCTTCGATGGGATTCACACTCTTTGCGCCCATGGCAATCAGACAGTCATTGATCCCTTCCTGCTGCTCGTTGTAATGTCCCCAAAGCAGGAACAGATCCGGCGCCTCCTCGGGAACTCCCTTCAAATAGAGTTTCCTGCTCCCATCCCGTCCGATGGAAAATGTAATATCATCCTGAAGTATGACTCTCCGGTCCAGCGCCTTCGGATCCTTATTTACCTCTTCCTTCCGGCTCTCTGTCGCCTTTACCTTTTTCACTTCTTCATAACCACCGCCTTCACCGATGATCACCCAGTATTTCATATGCCACTCTTCCTTTCCTGCAGTTTTATCTAAATCCGTCGTTAACGCTCCAATGCATCCTCATCAAAGAACCCGAGCATTTCAAGGGAGCTTACAAATCGTTCGATATACGGTCCGTCCGTGATCTTCCAGAAGAAGCCTTCCCTTGCCAGAACCTGATTCGTATACTCACAGGATGCCTCCGTGGTATAAGCCGCCTTCTGTACCCTCTTATTCTGATATGCCAGAAGACTCTGCAGTACCTGCACCTTCTCCGGATCCTGCTCTGCCTTCTCCAGGATTGTCCTGAACTCTTCGTTCTCCACCAGACGGATTTCCATACCTACCCGGTTCATTTCCAGAATGATATTGATCATCGGAGTGGAATTACAGTTGATCGCGTTAAATACGGTACATTCCTTCGGTGTTCTTGCCAGATGCAGGAACGCACTTGCACTGGTATCGATGGGGCCCATCCGTACCACTCCGTCCATTCCGGAGTACGGGAAAACGCCCAGCATCCAGTAAGAACGAAGTCTTCCCATGAAACTGTTGGAAAGATAATTGATCTGGAACTCACCATCCGAATCACGCGGTGCCAGGGTTCCCACACGGATCACCTTTGCATCCACACGTCCGGCAGCGATCGCCTCCAGTACCACCCGTTCCGCCATCATCTTGGAGGAAATGTACTGATTGTTCAGTGATTGCCCGAAATACAGTGTCTGCTCATCCAGCACACGAAGTTCGGACTTATCCTGCACGATCTGCCCGCCGCCCACACTGGTGGTGGAGAAATGGATCAGTCGCGCGCCCCGGTTTTCACAGAAGGTGATGCAGTTTTCCACACCGCCCACATTGATATCCTCGATATCCGTTCCGCTGGAGAAATGCTTTACATTTGCAGCACAGTTAAATACCGTGTGGATCGGTTGGGACTCCAGTGCCCGGAAGGTATCATAGCTCGTAACATCACCGTCAAGAACAACCACTCTGTCATCCAGAAGCTGCTTCATGCTGCTGCTGAAGTAATAGAACATGATGCTCTGCAGCCGGCTCTTTGCATCCGAATAACTTCCCTTCCGTACGATACAGTAAGCCGTTCCGGTCTCCTGTGTGAGATATTCCGCCAGAACATGTGCCCCCATGAAACCGGCAGCACCGGTCAGAAGGATATTTCCGATCTCTCTCTTCTTTCCTCTCTGATAGGAGGTCAGATTGTTTCTTGCCAGAACTTCCTCAATCTTTGAATAATCATAGCTGTCAAAGTCCGTGCTGCGATCCGTACCAGCAGGTGCTGCCGACTCGCCCTTTGACACGAATTCCGCAAGCTGACGGGGCGTTGTATATTTGAACACATCTCCGTAATTCAGGGTATATCCCTGCTCGGATGCTTGTACCGCAATGGATGTAACCACCAGTGAGGTTCCGCCGATCTCGAAGAAATCATCGGTCGCTCCCACCTTCTCCAGTTTCAGCACATCGGCAAACAGCTTACAGAAGAATTCTTCCTTCTCTCCCACCGGTGCCACATATTCTCCTGCAGCAACCTCGGTCGGTTCAGGCAGTGCCTTTGTATCCGTCTTGCCGTTGGGCGTCATGGGAAGCGCTTCCATCTGGAGGTAAGCCGTCGGTACCATATACGGAGTAAGATGCTTCCGGAGTTCACCGCGAAGCTCGTTGATATCCAGTTCCTTTTCCGCCGTAAAGTAAGCACAGAGATTATCCTGTCCGTGGATCTTCCGGATCACAACAACCGCTTTCTTGATCTCCGGCTGCTGCTCCATCAATCCCTCGATCTCGCCCAGCTCGATCCGGAGTCCCCGGAGCTTCACCTGATTATCAAGGCGTCCCAGGATCTCCACATCCCCGTCCGCGGTCCAGCGGGACAGGTCTCCGGTACGATACATCCGTTCGCCTTCCTTCATGACGAACTTTTCCTGTGTCATTTCTTCCAGATTCCGGTAACCCCGGGCAACGCCGATACCGCCTACATAAAGCTCACCGGTCACTCCGTACGGAGAAAGATCCCCGAACTTATCCACGATCACTTCACTGTAATTCAGCAGCGGTTTTCCGACCGTGATGGATTTTGCTTCCGTGATATCCGCACCGTTACAGGAAACCGTGATCTCCGTGGGTCCGTAGGTATTGATGATCCGTGCCTGCGGCGCAAGTACGCGAAGCTTCTCGGCAAGAGACATGGGATAACCCTCGCCTCCGGACATGATCAGCTTACAGTTCTTCAGTGCCTCGCCGAAGGGAGCATATTCAATGTACTGAAGCAGACGGGAGGGGGTAGCATTGATACAGTCGCAGCCATGCTTTTCGATCAGGCCGGCCAGTGCCCGGGGATCGTTCATTTCCTCCTCACCTGCAAAGACAAGCGTCTTGCCGTTGCAAAGAGTAACCATATGCTCCTTAAAGGACATATCAAAGGAAACCGTGGTCACCGACAGATAAGTGTCGATATGATCATGGACATATTTCACATGCAGATTTGCCGGATGGGGCTGCAGGTAATTGCAGATACCCTTATGATGCAGCATAACCCCCTTCGGCTTTCCTGTTGATCCGGAAGTGTAGATCATGTAGGACAGTTCATCGTCGGACATGATAAGATCCGGATTCTCTTTTGCAGCCTCAGCCTTTGCCGGATCCGCCGGTGTAAGGAAGAGTTCATCCACGCGGATTGCCTGCTCCGCCGGATAGTTTTCGATCAGATCCTCTGTAGTTACCACATAGCGCGCTTCGGAATCCCCGATGATGTGCCGGATCCGGTCTGCCGGATACTGGGGATCACAGGGGATAAATGCCGCGCCCGCCTTATTTACGCCAAGCAGACATGCAAAGAAGCAGGACTCTCTGGGAAGCAGCAATGCCACACTGTCTCCGACTCCGACTCCACGGTCCGTCAGATGATGTGCCACCAGATTTGCCCGTTCATTCAGCTCCCGATAGGTAAAGCTACCGTCCACGGCGATCAGTGCGGTTCGGTCCGGATTCTGCTTTGCCGTCTCCTCAAACAGTTTATGAAGGAGCGTAACCGGTACATCCGCGGTTCCTGTTCTCCTGAATCCCTCAAGGACAGCCTTCTGATCCTCCGGAAGGGCCAGTGCTTCTCTCAGTGTCAGTTCATTTCCGGATGCCAGGAGCCTAAGAACCGACCGGATCTGTCCGATCATATTCCGGATCACCTGTTCCTCGAACAGTTCCGACGAATACTGGAAGATACAGCCGAGTCCCTTCGAGGACTTATGGATCACGATACCCACATCCCGGCTCATTTTCTGAAGCGGAGAATACATTTCCAGGCGGATCCCGTCCTGATCAAAGGGCTCCGGAGTCTGCATATAGTTTACACTTACATCAAAGATCGGATTTCGGGAGGAATCCCGTTCCTTTGCAAATTCCGCAACCACTTCCTCAAAGGGAAGAGCGGAACCGTAGGTAGCTTCTCTTACAGCCTCTCCCGTCTCCTTCAGAAATGCTGCTGCCATGGCTTCTCTCGGAACCTTTACACGTACCGGAGCCGTATTGACAAACATACCGATCACATCCGGCGCGTCAGCCGGCCGCAGATTTGTGGGGATACCCAGTACCACGTCATCCGAACCGCAGTATTTCGCAACCGTCATTGCTATGGCGGAAAAGATCAGCTCGAATTCCGAAATGCCATATCGTTTTGCAGCCTGGTCAAGGAGTCGCACCTCTTCGGGAAGGAAGCTGACCGGGATCTCCTGATCCGAAACCGGATGTACCACCGGACGTTTTCCGCCCCGTACAGGCATGTCATTCACGGGCACGCCGCCCTCAAACAGTTTATGATAGAATTCCATACCGGACGCAACATCCGGATTGGATAATTCTTCGTAGAGATCCGACAGATCGATCCTGCTCTTCTCAACATCGCCGCCCTTAAGCGCTGCCAGGAATTCCTTTGTAAATGTGCCTGCAGATCCTCCGTCAAATGCAATATGATGGATTGCCAGATGTACCACCTGTTTTCCGTCCGGAAGAGCATAGATCACGGTACGCACCGGAATTCCGTTTGAAAGAATGAAAGGCTCGGCGTAGGAATCAACGATCTTACGAACCGCATCCTCGGACTCTGCTTCCTTCCTCTCGATTCCCGGCAGATTTTCCGAAAGAATACGCACCGGAATTCCGCCCTCCACTCCGTAGAAGGAATGAAGTGCCTCATGTGCGGCAAACACCTTACAGAGCGCCTGCTCGATCTGATCCGCATCCACACCCGTAAGGGAGAACGCAAGATTCAGATTGTACATTACGGAAGAAGGATCCTTCTCCTGTTCCAGATACATACTGCGTTCCGCCGGTGTGAGCGGGAAGCTGCCGACCTCCTTCTTCTCTCTTGTCCTTGTTTTACTTTCGGCCTGCAGCAATCTCTGTTCGATGGCACGCGGTGTCTTTCCCAGCAGGATATCCGCAGGACGTACACGATACGCCGTCAGTTTTGCCGCAACCATGGCTGCGGTTATGGAATCTCCGCCCATGGACTGGAATTCATCCTCCAGACCCACACGTTCCACACCCAGTATCTCTTCGACCGCATGGCAGATTGCTCTCTGAACATCCGTCTCGGGTTCCACGTATTCATTCTGGAATTCACTGTTTTCAGGCGGAAGAAGCGCTCCTCTGTCCAGCTTTCCGTTTGCATTTGTCGGAAGCTTGTCCAGCCGTACACAGAAAGACGGCACCATATAAGACGGCAGTTGTTCTTCCAGTGACGCACGGATATCCTTCGGATCCACCGGATACTTTTCCACATAGTAAGCCACCAGATAGGTCTGGTCATACTGGTTCTTAAAATCCTTCAGGACTGCGTCATGGATCCCGTTCATTTTTTTGATGACCGTTTCGATCTCGCCCGGTTCCACACGCTGCCCGTTGATCTTTACCATCCAGTCCTTCCGGTTGATATAGATGATATTTCCGTTTTCATCCCTCCGGCCCAGGTCTCCGGTCCGAAGCAATACCTCGTACCCATCCTGATCACGGAAAGGATTCGGTATAAATGTCTTTGCAGTCTGCTCCTCCATGCCGAGATAGCCGGAAGCAAAACGTCCGGCAAGACAGATTTCTCCCTCTTCTGCCGGCTTATTTTCCTCGTCCAGAAGGTATACCGAGACTCCGTGCATCGGTTTTCCGATGGGAGTATTTTCATATTCCCGGTCCACCTCAAATTCCATAACGGCAGCCGCAGTCTCCGTCTGACCGTAGCGGACCATCAATCTGAATTCATCCGTATAGATCCCGGAGACACGTTCACTTCCCGTGCTGACTTCCTTCAGGGTTTTCTTCTTCTGTTTGAACACCTTCAGAATCTTCGGGGATATAAAACTTCTCTCGATATCATTTTCCGCAAAAAACTCCGCCAGCAAAACAGGATCCCGCATTGCCTCATACGGAGTCAGGTATGCGGTACACAGCGAATAAAGCGGTTGGAATACACCCTGTACGGACGCAACAAAGGTAAAAGGTGCACCCAGCGATGCCCTGAATCCCACCGGTACATCCTGTGTCATGGCGTACCGGATCACCGAATCGTTGATACTTGCAAATGTATGCAGTACACCCTTCGGTTTTCCTGTAGAACCCGATGTGTAGATCAGGATTGAAGGATTATTATCCTCTACTTCCACGTCCTCCGTAAGCGGTTCCTCCTCTTCCAGACGGCGGAGGAACTGTTCATCAACAACCACATTAGCACCGCAGTTTTCACGAATGAATTCCACACGGTCCTTCGGATAACTCGTTGACTGCGGAACAAACGCTGCTCCGACCAGCCAGATTCCGTACATAGCTGCAACATATTCCTTATTTCTCGGAAGAACGATCAAAACAAAATCACCCTTCTTCACGCCCCGGCCGGCCAGTCGATGTGCAATCCTTCTGGCTGTCAGATCGAAGGTTCCGTAAGTAAAGGAATTATCCTTCCCCACATCAATGATAGCCGGCAGGTCCGGATAGTTTTTTATATTTTCCTTTATAGTTTCCAGTAACTGAATTGCCATAATAGGTCTCCTTCTCCAAATAGTTTCTGTGTCAGAATCATTTTACTACACATCAATGGGGGGTATCAACACCGGCGGGCCTAACGCAAGCGGTTGTTTTTCCTCTTAAACACAAGGATTCCACCCATCGCCAGAAGCGAAGCAAACATCACGATGGTAAGCGGAAGAACCGGTGTATCGTCTCCCGTCTTTACATCATCCGCGGATTTCTTCGGCTCATCCGGCTGATCGGTTTCTTCACCGCCCTCTTTTTCATCATCCTTCTTATCCGGATCCTTCTCTTTCCCTTCCTCCGGATCCTCTTCCTCGGGATCTTCCGGTTCTTCCTTTTCAAGAATACGGAAAGTGGCTTCTGCCGGATCTGCATCCTCAAAGGAAACCGTCAGCGTATATTCACCCGGTTTAAGCGTTCCCAGATAATCCGGTGACAAGGTCAGGATCACACTGCCCTTCTTCTTTGTGTAATACTCCGGATCCACAGTCTTTCCGCCAACGGAAATCCCGGTAAATGCATCAATGGTCTTTTCATCATGGCAGGAACGTTTTGCTGTGAAACTGAGGCCCTTCCCGGATCCTTCAGTCCACTCGCCTCCGTCCCCTTTAACCACCTTATAGGTAACCGGTGGTTCGATCACATAGGTGAATTCCCATACTCTTCCTGCTTTTCCGTTCAGGACACCGATCACCTTCAGTGTGATCTTCTGCTTCTTGTCGGTCTGCTTCAGCTGGATGGGACCGGAATACTTTTTGCTTTTTTCTGTTGGTTCCGTGCCGTCCAGTGTATAGTAAAGCGTTGCATTTTTATCAGTGGTCAGTTTCACGGAGACAGGCTCCTCATATTCCTTTTCTTCCGCACTGTTCTGAACAACCGGATAGAGATCATCCTGTGAAAGAAGCCATGCCGTATAGGTATAATACAAATGTGTATACAGAATGGCATCTGCCTGTCCCAGAAGCGTTGCCGCATTCCGGATCTGTCCCGGGATGTCAAATTCATCACCATCCGTCGAAAGAAGGATACCCGTCACAAACCGTCTTAATTCTTCCGGGTTTTCAGAAATCCTTTTTACATACTCACGGAAGCAGTCCGCCCGGACTCCGGTAGACGGAATCGTTCCGGTGTCAAACAACTTGTTCAGTGCATTTTCCAATACCCGTCCGATCATTCCGTTTGCCGCATCCTCTGCGGTTGTATAGGTTATGGTTTGTCCGCCTTCGCCCTCGGTTTTCATCAACAAAGGAAGAACCGCATCCATTAAAACATAAGCCCGGTTAGAACCGTCAGATCCGATAGCCGCCACAATATCAGGATAATTACTTTGGAGTCCGAACCCGATCAGGGTATAGAGCGTCTTTCGGTCTTCCCTGCCATCATCCTTCCCGGTGGCTGTTTCCGGAGAGCCTTCGGCTCCATAAGCACCGTTATACATCATTGTATACACGGTATCCAAGACCCCGGGAAGCGTTGTCTCATCTCCCTTTAACACACTGTTTACTGCCTGAGCCAGGATATTATGGAGTTTCTCCGCAAGTTTTGTTTTGTACTCATATCCGAGCACGTCGTACTCATCTTCCGGATTCTTCTGCTGGATTGTATTTTCAGCTACGTAAAGACAAAGGTAATAAATCATATCATCGATGGTCGTCTGTTCCGGATCGATCTTTTCCCCGATAACCATTTCAAATACCGCAGCAAGAACGATTTCTGCAGCCTCACCATCAGAAAGATCGACTCCTTTCTTCTCCTTATACCATTGCTGTACATAGCTGATGTAAGTAAACACACCGGTTTTGATCAGGGATGTCAGATCGGAGGTCAGCTCTTTGGCAATCTTACTCTCCAGGCAGGCTCCCAGACACACGGTTGAGGAAAGCATCGTCTGGTAATTATCGGTCACATAATTCTGATAATCTCCAATGCTCTCATGCATCGTTTCCATCCGTTCCGGGAAGAAATCCTTCTGGGAAACCGGTGCTGTCGCATTTTCATCCTCAACCAGCTTCAGCTCATGGATATCAAGTGTCATCCATTTATAATTCTCAGGTCCGCCATACTTCCTGTAACCATCGGCCGAATCTTTACCGGCTATGAGTTCCATATAATACAGCATGGAATCCTGATCCGTAATATACTGCTGTTCCTCGTGGGTACCGAAGACCGTGTAGCCCCAGCTTTTCAGCGGAAGGCTTGTGATCAGATCCTCTGCCGGATCCACATTATGGATTCCGCTGAACACCTCATCCGTGGAACTTATGAGATCCGCGCTGTCAGATCCCTTATAAGTAAATGCTTTCCCCGGTGTATCCTGCTTATAGAGCTTTTCTGTCCGGGCTGCCGCCACATCCATCATTTCACCTTTGGTCAGAGATCCCTCCACCACGGTTCCGGGTGTGGCAAAGCCATAGGCATAGATATCCTCCGGATCAATACTCAGTCCGGAAATATAATCCCCCTGATCCACTGCAAGATATGCAGCCAGAAGATTCGTAACCGCGGATCCGCGACTGTGTCCGCCGATCCACAGTTTTACCCTGCCGGTGATATTGTTGTCCGTCACATATTTTTTAAGGAACCGAAGAGCTTCATCCCTCGCTGTTTTGAAGCCTTCGTGGAGCGCATTCTGCCCGATGGTAAAATTGCCTTCCCACTCCAGACCATAATCATAGCTCCTGACAGTCATGCCGATCAGGGTAACATCCTCACCATCCGCCTGAACGGTTTTATGCGCCGCCATTACTGCGACGGATTCCGGTCGGCCTTCAGCCAGACCATAGTAACCGTTACCTGTCACATCCTCAAATTCCATAGCCTTAAACATTGCCATTGCTGTCTCTTCAGCATGTGACTGCTGTGCCAGCAGCATGGACAACGTTGCCAGATGAGGATTATAGGTATATGAGGACTCCGCGAACCATGTATCATCATATACGAATTTGAAACTACCTTCCGGGTAGTCTGCAATCCTGAGTTCTGACTTTGAAGTCTCCTGCCCGGCGGCCAACACGCGTCCGGGGAACAGCCCTGCCAAAAAGGCCGCAGTAAGTAAAAAGCACAGAATCCTGAACTGCACCATATTTTTTCTCATTTTCACTTTCACGGTCTATGCTCCTTTCTCCTTGTTGTCTGTTAACAGGTATATTCTATAAAACATTCTATCACAACTCTGTCACACACGCGAAGAAAACAGAAGAAAAAACACTAAAAAAAATGCTTGCTTTTTATATTATTCTGTAATATAATAACCTTCGTTGTAAATCATTGGGGTATCGCCAAATGGTAAGGCAACGGACTCTGACTCCGTCATTTCAAGGTTCGAATCCTTGTACCCCAGCT
>CADBOV010000229.1 GCA_902796385.1 uncultured Lachnospiraceae bacterium | reverse complement strand
GTAAATCCCCGATTCTCGAGGCTGTCCCAGCCGGTGGGCCTGATGGAGGGCTGGAATGTTTTCCATCCGCTGTTGGAGACGCTGCGTCCGGCGGATGAGAGAGTGTACCGTACCAAAGAGAAAAATGTGATCCTTGATTTTAAAACGAAAGCCCTTACGGATGAAACAATCCTTGAAATCCAGGAGAAACATCCCGTGGTTCGCCACATCCTGCGGTTCCAGTATGGTATCGCCGGAAGTGGGGAGATCAACCACTGCGAATGGGTTTTAGCAGCACCGGATAAGAAAGAAGTGGCCGAAGGCATGAGAGCACTGTGTGCGGCATATCCTGATGTGGTCAGTCCGGCAGTACTTGAAACCGCCAAAAGTTTTATAATGGAGGAGTAGGCTATGGACAGAGGAAAAAGAAAACCGATCAAAAGAAAGATGCGTACATCTGTGTTGCTCATTTCCGTGATATCGCTTTTGATTCTCACGCTTGCAGCTTCGATCGCCATGCTGTATATCCGTGCGCGAAGTAAGAAGGCGCTGATTTCACAGACGGAGCAGAATCTGAAGAATACGGTTGCGGAACGTGCAGATCTGGTTGATTCCAAGCTTACCCGCTATGCTGAAAAAGTAACCACATTCGCCGACTATATACACAAGCTGTATTCGGATCCGGATGCGGTGAAGAAGGTAAATGTCCCTCCGCTTTCGGCAGAGAATAAGGGTATCCTTGTTCTTCAGCCCAACAAGATCAGCGAGGATATCAAGGACGAAGATATTGCTGACGAGAAAGCACTTCTCGGCAACCTGGACATGATTTTCTATCCGGTCTTTACGGAAAATGAAGATGTGATCACAACCATCTACTTTGCTACGGAGAGTGGTCTGCTCATGGCTTATGACCGGCAGTCGGATATCAAACCGGATGCCTGCTTTAACGCGCTGGAAACCAACTGGTACAAGATGGCAAAGGAATCGGGAACGACTTCATTTACGGATGTTTATCTGGATTCTTTTGACCGCGGACTTACCATCACCTGTGTGGCTCCGTTCTACAAGGCGGACGGAACATTTGCAGGTGTTGTCGGTATGGACATCCTGATCGAAGATCTGTATAAGAGCACGATTACCATGGATCTGGAAGGGGATTCCTACGCATTCCTGGTGGATAAGAAGGGTAATGTAATCTCTCCCGAAATGGAAGAACAAACGCTGTCACAGGAAGAAGGAATCGATGCAAACGTCTTAAATAAAATTCTTTCGGGTGTAACCGGTGTGTCTCTTTCCAGTAAACGGATCTATTTTGCTTACTCCACCGTTCCCAGTACAGGATGGAAGTTCTGTATCCGGAATCCGGAGGAAGTGGTCCTCGCCCCGGTCAGCGATATGAATCAGGGTATCGTAACTGCTATGCTTACCTTTATGGCAGTATTCTTCATTTCAATCCTGGCCATCCTGATCTATTCGAAGCGGTTCGCCGAGTCCGTAACCCGTCCGATCATTGCTCTCGGAGAGGATGCAAAGGAGATCTCCGGAGGAAATCTGGAGCACCGTGCCGTAGCCGAGGCAAACGATGAGATCGGTGATCTGGCGCTCGACTTCAACAAGATGGCGGAGGAACTGACGGAGTACATCGAGAACCTGACCCGTGTAACGGCGGAGAAGGAGAGGATCGGTGCCGAGCTGAATGTCGCTACCCAGATCCAGGCGGATATGCTTCCGCGGATCTACCCCGCATTTCCGCAGTTTTCCGAATTCGATATCTATGCGACCATGGATCCTGCCAAGGAGGTCGGCGGAGACTTCTACGACTTCTTCCTGGTGGATCAGGATCACCTGGGACTGGTTATGGCAGACGTAAGCGGCAAGGGTGTTCCTGCGGCTCTCTTCATGGTCATTGCAAAGACACTGATCAAGAACCGTGCACAGATGGGCGGAACCCCGTCCGAGATCCTTGGCTTCGTCAACGATCAGCTTTGTGACGGAAATGAGGCACAGCTCTTTGTTACCGTATGGTTCGCAATCCTGGATATCCATACAGGTAAGGGTATTGCGGCAAATGCAGGACATGAGCATCCGGTAGTAAAACGTGCCGGCGGAGAGTATGAACTGATCGTATACCGTCATTCACCTGCAGTAGCAACTCTGGAAGGACTTAAGTTCAAACAGCATGAGTTCGAGCTGAATCCCGGAGATACTCTCTTCGTATATACAGACGGTGTGCCTGAAGCAACCAATGCAGAACAGGAGCTCTTTGGCACGGACCGTATGCTGGCTTCCTTAAACCGGACTCCGGATGCAGATCTGAAGCAGCTTCTTAAAAATGTACGTGAAGATATCGACGGCTTCGTGAAGGACGCACCGCAGTTTGATGACATCACAATGCTTGGACTGATTTACAACGGTAAGCAGGAATAGCAGTAAACAAAGGAGGATTACTTGAAATGGGGAATAAAATGTATCAGGTATCAACACTTCAGGCACTTTCCCTTGGATACAGCAAGGCTGTGATCACGGTTGATGAGCTTTTACAGAAAGGTGATACCGGCCTTGGTACATTTGAAGATGTAAACGGAGAAATGATCGTCATGGATGGTCATTGCTACCGTGCTTCTGAGGATGGTTCCGTTACAGAGGCTGATGGCAGTACGGGAATTCCGTTCTGCGCGGTCGGCCGTCTGCAGGGTGAGCGCGAGTTTGAAATGGGTACAATGCCGAATCTGGACTCCATCCGGGTGGAGCTTACAAGAAAGATCGAGGAAAAATTCGGTCTCAACAGTATGCATGTAGTCCGTATCGACGGCTTTTTCGATAAGGTGGATGCCCGGTCGGAAGCACCGTACCGGTCACATCATATCAGCCTGAAGACAGTTTTGGAGAAGAACCAGCGGGCATTCATTTTCGAACAGATCCGCGGTTCACTGGTAGGTGTTTATTTCCCGGATCATATGGACGGGATCAATATGCCCGGCTGGCATC
>CADBOV010000228.1 GCA_902796385.1 uncultured Lachnospiraceae bacterium | reverse complement strand
CCTTCGAGCGTTTCATCGGAATCATCATTGAGAACTTCAAGGGAGCATTCCCCTTCTGGGCATCCCCGTATCAGGTAGGTATCGTGCCGATCCGTACGGAGCATAATGAATATGCAAAGAAGGTTGAGAAGGCGCTTCGCAGCGCTGGAATCCGTGTAGAAGCGGATTACAGTGACGAGAATATGAAGACCAAGATCAAGGGCTTCAAGAAATATAAGGAGCCGTATATCCTGGTTCTGGGAGATAAGGAAGCAGAGGAAGGAACCGTATCCGTAAACATCCGCGGAAATAAGCAGATGAACGGGATCAAGCTGGAACGCTTTGTGGAACTCTGCGTAAAACAGAACAGAGAGCGTACTCTGGAGATCATCGATTCCGCAGAGTAGGAACAAAAAAGACACAGCCCTTGGCCGGCTGTGTCTTTTCTTCTTTCCGGCAGCAGGCTCTTTCCTGATGGAAATGCCCATGCATAAGGTGCGGCGCGATATAAAATACTTGCTATTTTATGCAGGATAACATAAAATAGAATAGTGTATGTTTTCCTATTGGTTAAAGGAGAAATCGTATGTTGGACGAAGAAAAAATCCGGTTGATGACCCAGGTTGCCATTTACGAAAAAAATGAAGAATTCGGCAGTCTGGTTCTCGCAAGGTATTACAGAGAAGACTATGTACTGCTTGGATGTATCCGGGCGGTTTTGGCTGCAACCGTGACCTACTGGCTGATCGTTGCAACCTATTGCTTCTACAGGTTTGAAGAACTGCTGAAAGAGATCAACAATATGGATTACTTCAAGGTGATCGGAAAACTCATGCTGGGATATGCGGGGTTTGCCGCCATCATGTATGTGATCGCCTTTTTGATCTATCATGTCCGCTATCAGAAAGCCAAGAAGGGGCTGATCCGGTATAACCGGAATCTGAAGAAGCTGATCGAGATTGAAACAGCAGATGAAAGACCGATAAAAAAACGTCCGGTAAGCAAACCGGTACGTGTAAGCAACAGCATCGGCGGAGATGATCCTGAACTGGATGCGGTGTTGAGCGAGAGGAGTAACCGGAAATGACCGAGATAATAAATTTCAGAAATAAAGTACGTGATATTCTTCGGAAATATGAAGAAATCATCTTCCCGATCCTTCGGTTGATCTGGTGCTTCCTGGTGTTTACCAATATTCACCACATGTTCAATTACGTTGATGTACTGGACCGGCCGATCGTCAGATTCCTTCTGGCTGTTCTTTGTGCCGTCCTTCCGGATGGATTCCTGGTATTTGCAGCAAGTGCCGTGATCGGCGTGAACTGTTTCTTTGTCAACCTGGAAGCAGGTCTGGCATTTATGGTTGTATTTATGGTTATGTACTGTATGTACATCCGTTTCTTTCCGAAGCATGCATATGCGATCTTCCTTGTTCCCATCTGCTATGCCATCGGAATGCCGTATCTTGCGCCTGTACTGATCATTGTGATCACGGGTATGCTCGGAGCACTTCCGGCAGCGTTCGGTGTTCTGCTTTACTTCTTCTCCGATGCAGTCCGTGAGATCCGGATCCAGCTGATCTCATCAACCGATGATTCAAAGGTTGAGGTGCTGGGACATTTTGTGGATAAGATCGTAAAGAACCGTGAAATGTATCTGATCATGATGGTATTTGCGGCAGCAGTGATCACGGCAGCGATCCTTTACAAGTTCTCTTTCCCGTTTTCGCATTTTGTGGCAATCCTTGCCGGCGGAATCTGCCTGATCCTTTATACCGTATTGGCAGGCGCTATTCTGAAGCAGTCTCCGGATACCTCTGCTGCAATGGGCGGAGCTATGATCGGCGTATTGTTCGGACTGATTGTGGAAGTCTGCAAAGGGGTTCTGGATTATCCGCATACGCAACGGGTTCAGTTTGAAGATGATGAGTATTATTACTATGTGAAGGCCATCCCGAAACTGGATGCGCCGAAAAAGAAACCGAAGGTGCCGGGAAAGCCGGTGAAGAAGGGCGTAAAACCGGGTGAGCCGGGCGGTGCGAACGGAGCGGGCGGACCGAATGAAAATGCAGCTCCGAAGGGACTGCCGGGAGGACCGGGCCCGAATCAGGAAATGTCACAGAATGGTGACATGGCTCAGGGACCGGATGCGGTTCCCGGATCTCCGAGACAGCCACAGCAGCCGCCAAGACAGCCGCAGCAGCCGCCGAGACAGCCGCAGCAGCCACCGAGACAGCCGCAGCAGCCGCCGAGACAGCCGAGGCAGCCACAGCAGCCGCCGAGACAGCCGCAGCAGCCGCCGAGACAGCCGCAGCAGCAGTCGGGCGAAATGGATTTAGATAATTTTGAGGATATGGGTTGACCTGTAGATCATTTACGGATGGAGTGTTCCTATGGACAGGCTTGGTGCTTTTTTCAGAACATACTTCGACTGGTTCTACATTCCCAGGATCACCTGGACAGATGTTCTGGACATTATAATAATTGCATACCTGCTTTATCACATTCTGGTTTGGTTCAAGACCAGCAGGGCCTGGACGCTCCTGAAAGGTATCCTTGTCCTTGTGCTTTTCCTCGGTCTTGCTGCAGTGCTTCATCTGAATTCACTGCTCTGGATCGCAAAGAACATTGCCAGCGTGTTTATCATTGCCATCATCATCCTCTTCCAGCCGGAACTGAGAAGAGCGTTGGATGAGCTCGGACGAAAACGGTTACTGAACCGGTTCTTCAGCTTTGAAGAACGGGAGGAAGGAGTCAGTCGTTTCTCGGATAAAACGGTATATGAGCTGGTACGTACCGCAGCAGAGCTTTCAAAATCCAAGACCGGTGCGTTGATCGTTATTGAGCATGATACACCGCTTGGGGAGTACGAACGGACCGGGATCAGTCTGGATGCGGTTGTAAGTACACAGCTGCTGGTAAACATTTTTGAGAAGAATACACCGCTTCATGACGGTGCGGTGATCATCCGTGACAACCGTGTGGTGGCAGCAACCTGTTATCTGCCGCTGACGGAGCGGAGTGATGTAAATAAAGAACTGGGAACCCGGCACAGAGCGGGACTCGGTATCAGCGAAAATACGGACAGTATGACCATTATCGTTTCAGAGGAAACGGGAGCGGTTTCCATCGCCCACAAAGGACAGCTGATCCGGAATCTGAATGATGACGCCCTTCGGAAACAGCTTGAACAGCTTCAGGACAAGCAGGTTGAGACGAAGCGAAGAAGATGGAAGAAGGGAGGTCAGGGTAATGAAAGAAAAAGCAAGAAAGAGTCTGTTTGATCACATGGGTCTGAAGATCCTTTCCATTATTCTGGCCGTGTTCTTCTGGGTTCTGATCATGAATCTGGATGATTTTTCAACCACGAAGACCATCAGGGATATTCCCGTTACGGAACTGAACGGGGATGCCATTGAGGATCTGGGAAAGGTCTACAGTGTGACCAGTGGGAAAACCGTTGATATTATTGTTAAGGGTCCGAGATCGATCGTGGATCAGCTTACGGTATCGGATTTTGAAGCGGAAGCGGATCTGTCAGAGCTTTCGATCACGAATTCGGTACAGATCAACGTGTCGCTGAAGGACAGCAAGAACAGCGGAAGCATTGAGATCAACTATGTGAATAATACCATGAACCTCACCATTGAGGATATCATTACCAAGGAACTGCCGGTAAAGGCGGTGATCACCGGAGAGCCGGCCGAAGGCTTTGCACTGGGGCAGTATAAGGTTACACCGAATATCGTAACGCTCTCGGGACCGCAGTCCCAGATCGAACGGATCACGGAAGTTCGTGCCCCGATGGATATTTCCGGTATTTACACGACCTTTGCGAAAACCATTCCGTTGGTTGCCATGGATGCCTACGGCGAATCCATGACGGATAAGTCCATCGAGATGAGTTCGGAGTCCGTGGAAGCGGCAGTGGAGATCTGCCCTGCAAAAATGATCCCGATAAAGATCACGACCACCGGAGCACCGGCCGGAGGGTATTCCATCAGTTCCATCAGCTTCAATCCACAGGTTGTGGCAGTGGCAGGCCCGGAGGGGAAGATTGATTCGCTGCATGCGGTATATGTAAATGTATCGGTTGATGAGGCTTCGGAGAATGTGGAAAAGAATGTGAATATTGCCGAGTTCCTTCAGGAAGGCTACTACCTGGCAGAACAGGATCAGGAAGTGGCAGTTAACATTCTCATAGAGAAAGAACAGACCAGTGACCTTACCATCAAAAAGGATGACGTTGCTTTGATCGGTGTGTCGGAGGATCTGAAATATGAACTCCAGATCCCGGCATCCTTCAAGATCCGTCTGACCGGTCTGCAGAAGGATATACAGAATGTGACAACCGAGTCGTTGCAGCTGAAGCTGGATGTGACGGATCTGGAAGTGGGAGAGCATGAGCCGAAGCTGACCTATGCGGTTCCGAAAAATGCCACAGTTACCGTGATCGGTACGATCAAGCTGGAGGTAAAGGAGAAGGAAGAGCAGGCAACAGCAGAAGGGCAGCCCCCAGGATCAACGGAACAGGGACAGACAGAGGAAGGAGCTACACAGTCCACTACGGAAGCGACGGAGGCAGGACACTGATCTATAAAGAGACGGCCCGGGAGAACCTCGGAACAGTCCGTGAAAAAGAAATGATGGAAAGTGCCCCGGCATAGGAGTGCCGGGGCATTCCTTCTAAAACAGATGAAAGAAAAGGAGGAACAAAAGGATGGAAGAAGCTATTGCCAGACTGCAGCAGGCGGTAAATGAATCGAATTATATCGTGTTTTTCGGCGGCGCCGGTGTTTCTACGGAAAGCGGGATCCCTGATTTCCGGAGTCAGGACGGACTTTATTCGCAGAAATATAAATATCCGCCGGAGACCATCGTAAGCCATTCATTTTTCATGATGAAAACGGAAGAATTCTATGATTTCTACCGGGATAAGATGATCATGCCCGAAGCAAAGCCGAACGCAGCACATAAAAAGCTTGCGGAGCTTGAGGCCTGCGGGAAACTGAAAGCGGTCATTACCCAGAATATCGACGGTCTGCACCAGATGGCCGGAAGTAAGGAGGTGCTGGAACTCCATGGTTCAACCTTACGGAATTATTGTATGAACTGCGGAAAGCAGTACCCCGGTGTGAAATTCATCACGGAAAGCACAGGTATCCCGAAATGTGAGGACTGCGGCGGGACCATCCGCCCGGATGTGGTACTGTATGAGGAGGGACTGGATAACCAGGTGATCCGCCGTGCGGTGGACCATATCGCCCGTGCAGATCTGCTGATCATCGGAGGAACCTCGCTGGTGGTTTATCCGGCAGCCGGATTCATTGATTATTTCCATGGAAAGCATCTGGCGGTGATCAATATGTCCTCCACATCCAGAGACGGTTCGGCTGATATCCTGATCCAGGGAAAGATCGGTGAAGTCCTTTCACAGATCCAGGCGGGATAAGGCTCCGGGAACAGGAGAAGGATCCGCCGGATCCGGCTGTTTTTCCTTGGGAAACACGAAAAAACAATTGACGAAACACGTCATTTAAAGGATAATTAGAAGGATGAGGGCTTTCGAGCCAAATAGTATCGAAATGGAAGGAGCAACTATGTTTAATTTTGAAGAAATTCTTTTGTCTGACCCGGAAGTTGCGGCAGCTATGACGGACGAGTACAATCGTCAGAATCAGAATCTGGAGCTGATCGCTTCCGAGAATATTGCATCCAAGGCAGTGATGGCTGCAATGGGATCACACCTTACAAATAAATATGCAGAGGGATATCCGGGCAAGCGCTACTATGGCGGATGCCAGTATGTGGATGTTGTGGAAGAACTGGCACGTGAGCGTGCAAAGAAGGTTTTCGGTGCCGAGTATGCAAATGTACAGCCCCATTCGGGTGCTCAGGCAAATATGGCAGTATTCTTTGCCGTAATGCAGCCGGGTGATACATTTATGGGAATGAACCTGGATCACGGCGGACATCTGACACACGGAAGTCCGGTAAACCTGTCCGGTAAGTATTTCAACTGTGTTCCTTACGGTGTAAATGCCGAGGGACGGATTGACTATGATGAGGTTCTCCGGATCGCAAAGGAATGCCAGCCGAAGCTGATCGTTGCAGGTGCTTCCGCATATGCAAGAGAGATCGACTTTAAGAAATTCCGTGAGATCGCCGATGAAGTCGGTGCGGTTCTTATGGTGGATATGGCACATATCGCCGGCCTGGTTGCTACCGGAAATCATATGAGCCCGATCCCGTATGCGGATATCACAACCACAACCACACACAAGACACTGCGCGGACCCCGCGGCGGTATGATCCTCTGCAGTGAAGAAGTAAATAAGAAATATAACTTCAACAAAGCTGTATTCCCCGGCATTCAGGGCGGTCCCCTGATGCATGTGATCGCAGCAAAGGCTGTCTGCTTCAAGGAAGCGCTTTCACAGGAATACAAGGAATACATGGACCGCGTGGTTGAAAATGCAGCTACACTTGCAGGTGCGCTGATCGATCGCGGCTTCGACATTGTTTCCGGCGGTACGGACAATCATCTGATGCTGGTTGATCTGCAGTCCAAGGGACTGACCGGTAAGGAAGTTGAGAAGCTTCTGGATGAGGTACACATCACGGTTAACAAGAATACGGTTCCGAACGATCCCCAGTCACCGTTTGTAACCAGCGGTATCCGTGTGGGTACACCGGCCGTTACAACCCGTGGCGCCGTTAAGGAAGATATGTATGTGATCGCGGACGCGTTCAAGGCAGCTATCCTGGATCGCGATAATGAAAAGGCCATGGCTCTGGTTGAGAGCATTACAAAGAAATATCCGATTTACAAATAAGCAAAATGATCATCGGTCGGCTTCAGTCTGAATGCCGGCTGATGATTTTGCAATAATAAAAGGAATATGTAATTCAAAGGAAAAACAATGGAAAATAATAATCAGAACAGAAACGATGATCCGAATGGAAATCGTCCGAAAAAACCGGGCTTGTCCGTAACGGTCATCCTTCTGATCATCTCAGTAGTACTGACGCTGCTGTTCTGGCAGCAGTTTAACAAGTTCAAATCCTCCGGTGAGCAGGAGGTATCCTACGACAAATTCGTTACGATGGTCAAGGGAAATGAAGTGGAGAACGTTGAGATCTACAAAGACAAGATCTACTTCACGCCGAAGGAACAGACGGATGCAACGAAGAAGGTAACCTACTATGTTGTCCGTACCGACGATATCCACCTGGTGGATCGTCTTGCGGAGTCCAAGGTTAAGTTCTCCCAGATCGATGAGGGTGGCAGTGCCATTCTCAGAACCGTGCTGTCCTATGTGATCATGATCGGCGCATTTTACATCCTGATGATGCTCATCATGCGCGGAGCCTCCAAGGGCGGCGGGATCATGGGTGTCGGCAAGTCCAACGCGAAGATGTACGACATGCAGAAGGATACCGGCGTAACCTTCGAGGATGTGGCAGGTGAAGAGGAAGCAAAGGAATCTCTTGCGGAGGTTGTTGATTTCCTTCATGAGCCGGAAAAATACCTTGCCATCGGTGCCAAGCTGCCGAAGGGTGCACTTCTCGTAGGCCCTCCGGGTACAGGTAAGACCTTGCTGGCAAAGGCAGTTGCAGGTGAGGCAAAAGTACCGTTCTTCTCCATTTCCGGATCGGAATTCGTGGAAATGTATGTGGGCGTGGGAGCTTCCCGTGTACGTGATCTGTTCCGCCAGGCGAATCAGAAAGCACCCTGTATCATTTTCATCGATGAGATCGATGCCATCGGACGAAGCCGCGATACAAGACATATGGGCGGAGATTCCGAGCGGGAACAGACCCTGAACCAGCTGCTTTCCGAGATGGACGGTTTTGATACATCCAAGGGTATTGTCATTCTGGCCGCAACCAACCGGCCGGAGGTTCTGGATAAAGCACTTCTCAGACCCGGACGTTTTGACCGGAGAGTCGTAGTGGAACGTCCGGATGTAAAGGGACGCGAGGATATCCTGAAGGTACATGCGAAGGAAGTAAAGCAGGATGAAACCGTGGATCTGCATGAGCTGGCGCTGACCACCAGCGGAGCAGTAGGTGCGGATCTGGCCAATATCATCAACGAAGCAGCACTTCTTGCAGTCCGGAAGGGCAGACAGTTCGTTTCACAGAAGGATCTGATCGAATCCGTCGAGCTTGTATTTGCAGGAAAAGAGAAGAAGAACAAGATCCTTTCGGATGACGAAAAGAAACTGGTTGCATATCACGAAACAGGTCACGCATTGATGACCGTTCTGCAGAAGAATACGGTTCCCGTACAGAAGATCACCATCGTGCCGAGAACAAACGGTGCGCTGGGTTATGTATGGCAGGTTCCGGATGAAGAAAAATCACTGGAGACCCAGGCAGAGATCGAGGCAGATATCGTGATCGCGTGTGCCGGACGTGCGGCGGAGGCGCTGAAGTTCCCGTCCGTTACAACCGGTGCGGCATCGGATATCCAGCAGGCAACCGAAAAGGCACGCCGTATGGTTACCATGTACGGTATGTCCGAGAAGTTCGGAATGGTACAGCTGGAAGGCATTACCGGTGAATATCTGGACCGCCGTGCCGTTCTGCAGTGTTCGGATGAGACGGAGACAAAGATCGATTCCGAGGTTCGTTCCATCATCAAACGTGCATATGCAAGAGCCTATAAGGCGCTGAAGAAAAATGAAGCGATCCTGGATGCCATTGCCGCATTCCTGTATGATCATGAGACCATTACGGGTAAGGAATTTGTGGAGATCTACGAAAAGGTATCCGGACGAAAGGTTGATACTTCCAAACGGCTGATCAGTGATTCTCTTTTAAAGACCGATAAAGACAAAGAGAAAGAGAAGGACAAACAGCACATCAGGGAAAAGGAAGCAAAGCGGAAAGAAGGGTATTACGGTGTATTCCAAAGTGCCCCCGCCGATGAAGCTTCCCGGACTACGGAAGAGACTAAGGAAGAAAAAAGAGAAGAGACCGGACCAATGCCCTGGGAAACCTATGCCATGGGAAATCAGTCTCCCGTTCAGGAAAGCACTGAAGAGGGGGGACTGACAGAGACTCCGGAAGACATTCCGGACGAGGAACAGACCGGCCTTATGACAGAACAGGCAGATACACCGTTTACGGAACTGCCCGATAATGAAGAAGCAGAATCAGACAGCATAGAATCAGACAGCAAAGAGTCGGAAGCAAAAGAGGACGATCGGGTCGACTGATCAGAAGACTGACGGATTGCGAGGTGTCGTATGAAACAGATTCTGGTGAAATACAGCAAAGAACAGGCATTTGATGAATTATTCAAGGATGTGATCCTGGCTGCCGGAGAAGAAAATGTGAAACATGTCCTGTTTCATATTTACAGTGCTACTTCGGAAGAACAGCCGTTAAAGGAGTTATCGGTGCTGCTGAAAGAAAGATTTCCGGAAGCAGAGGTCGCAGGTACGGTCTCTGCCGGAGAAATCTGCGATGCAAAACTGATGACACCGGGAATCCTGGTTTCCGCCATGTTTTTTGAAAAGGCGGATATCCGCGTGGTCAAATATAAGGAAGTCAAGGGAAATGAGACCGCAGTCGGAAAACAGATCTGTGATGAAGCTGCCGGAATCGATGACATCAAGGCAATCGAGCTTATCATGACCGGTACGGAATTCCGTACACGCCTTATCTTTGAAGAGTTAAGTAAATGCAGGGAAGATGTTCAGATCTTCGGTGGATATGCCGGAGGGCATTCCATGGATCACGGAGAGCATTACATTTTCGATGAAAACGGTCTTACAAATAATAAGATCTTTGCGATCTTCTATGCCGGAAAAGAGTTTCATATCGATGTGGATAAATCCGTCGGATGGCAGCGTCTGGGACACCATTTTACGGTTACGAAAGCGGATGAGAGCCGCATGATCGAGATCAATAACCGTCCGGCCGTGGAGGTCTATGAGAAATACCTGCAGATCGACCGGAATGATAATTTCGCGGAGAATACATTTGAATTCCCGCTGATCGCTTCGGTTCAGGAGGATGAGCTGCTCAGGCATACCATTGCCGTTGAGGAAGACGGCACGCTTGACCTGGCGGGATACGTTACGGAGGGGATGCACATTTATCTCTGTTTCGGAAATCCGTCCCTGATCGTAAGTAAGGTGAATGAAAGGATCGAACAGGTCCGCAAGTTCCGGCCGGAGGCAATCCTTCTTTACTCATGTTCCGTCCGGAAGTCTTTCTGGGAAGACTTCGTGGATATGGAAATGCTTCCCTTCGGGGAACTGGCAACAACCGCCGGTTTCCATACCTGGGGAGAGGTAAAGAGAAATCCCGTAACCCGGAATGTGCTGGAGTACAATATCACACTGCTTTCCATCGCCATGCGTGAAGGGGAGCCGAGAGGCGAGATGCATCCTCCGCTCCGGATCAACGATTCGGTGCTGCGGGGTCAGGCATCCCTGATCAAACGACTTTCCACACTGGTTGCGGCTACCACAACGGAACTGCAGAATGCCTATAATGATCTGGAAAAGATGAATGCCCAGCTGTCATATCTGTCCAGGTATGATGCGTTGACCGGCATTTATAACCGGAGAAAGATCGAGAGCGTTGTAGAGAAACGGGTTGAAGAAACCGCGGAAAAGGGAACCAGGATCAGTCTGTTCATGATCGACATAGACTACTTCAAGAACGTAAATGATACCTATGGACATGCGGTGGGTGACTCGGTTCTTGTGGAACTCAGCAAGATATTCAAGGATGCATTTCAGAAGTTCCCCGGTGGAAATGTGGGCCGCTGGGGAGGCGAAGAATTCTTTGCGCTGATCCCCAACTGCGGCAATGCCGAGGCTGTAAAGTTTGCAGAGGATCTGAGAAAACAGGTTGAAGCATACAGCTTTAAGGGGATCAAAGGACCCCTGACCATCAGTATCGGTCTGGTTACGGCAACGGGACAGGAAGACCGGAAAGCACTCTTTAAAGAGGTGGATGACTGTCTTTACTTTGCAAAGCAGAACGGAAGAAATCAGGTCAGCTCACTGACAAACTGATATCCGATGGGTTTCGTAATCCGGAAGGAAAATCGGGAAGACGTAATCAGAGGGACAAAATCAAGAAAAAAGGAGAAAAACCGGCAGGTTTTTCTCCTTTTCTTGTTCATGGTTCGGCATATTATGTCAACTCGTCCAGGGTCTTCCCGTATGACGGGATGAATTCAGTCAGGAAGTCCCGGACCTCCGGAAGTTCCTCTGACATTTCCATAAGTGTGCGCTCCGTTCCTTCCTTGGCTGTGCGGAATTCCTGGTTACCGGACCGTTCCTCCTCGATACATTTGATGAAGGCGGACAGCTTGTCAGCAGCCTTTACCATCCGGCGGAGCAGAAGCTCCTCTTCGGTTTTCTTCTTGTGGAAGATGGCTTCATATGTGGGACGAAGGTCCTCCGGAAGCTGGGAGAGAAGACGGTCGTTTGCCACCGTTTCCACCTCTTTATACGCGCTTCGGATATCGGCATTAAAGTATTTTACCGGGGTCGGCATATCGCCGGTGATGATCTCTGAGGCATCATGGTAAAGTCCGATCAGGGCAGCCTTCTCCGCATCCAGAGAACGACCGTAACGTACATTTCCGATGACGCAGAGTGCATGGGCGATCATGGCAACCTCCAGTGAGTGCTCGGACAGATTTTCCGGGCGTGAGGAACGCATCAGAGCCCAGCGTTCAATATATTTCATACGGGAAACTGTTGCAAAAAAATGTGATTCCATTCCGGTTCTCCTTTATTACAAGACTGCTACTATTGTATGGATTTCAACGTTGGAAGTCAAGCCGTTATAGGCAGGCGTGGCATACGATGCCGGAATATGTTATACTGTCAGAAGAGCAGGTTTGTCTGTGAAAATACGAAGGGAAGCTGAAGATGAGAAAGAAACTGAAACAAATCCTGTCTCTTTTCCTGATCCTGGGTCTGATGCTGACCGTATCCTGCGGCAGTGCCGGTCAGGATGAAGTCAAGATCGGCGTAGGCGGAGAGAAGGGAATGTATTATAAATATGCCAAAAGGCTGGCGGAACAGGATCTGCAGGGAGTATCCCTGAAGATCAAAACGACAGCCGGTTCTGCAGCCGGCATTCGTCTGCTTCAGAAGGGATTTCTGGATGCTGCGATCGTACAGAGTGACGCTTTGTACGGGGCTGATCAGGGGGAAGGTGTGTTTTCGGATGAGGCAATCGGAAAAGACCGTGCCTACAGCGCCGCATGCGGATTATATACGGAAGCGGTTCAGATCGTCGTACGGAAGGATTCGGATATCCTGAATATCGAAGATCTGGAAGGAAAAGCCGTATCCGTGGGAGAAAAAGAGTCCGGGGTTGTTATAGATGCGGAGCAGATCCTGCTTGGTTTCGGAATAAGCTTTGACAGGATCAAAGTGAATTACATGTCTTTTGAAGAGGCGGCAGAAGCGCTCAGGAATAAAGAGATCGATGCATTTTTCTGCACGGCCGGAGCGCCGACACAGGCTGTGGAGGATCTGACCGCGGATACGGAAATCCGGATCCTGTCCCTGAAGGATGAGGATATCAGAAGAATAAGGAAACTGCATCCGGCTTATCTGGAATGCAGGATTGCGCCGGGAACCTACAAAAACCAGGAGCAGGAGATAAAAACCCTGGGAGTCCGGGCGGTGCTCGTGGTATCAAACAAGCTGGATAAGGAGACCGTTCGAAAGCTGACGGAGACCGTATATAATAAGTCGGAGATCCTGAATCAGGTGATCAGCGGGAGTGAAGCATTATCACCGGAATCCGCAGTGGAATCCATTGTGATCCCGTTCCATCCCGGCGCGGCGGAATTCCTGAAGGAACAGGGAGCCGAAGTGACGGTGGATAAAAATAACAATGACAGTGATCTGACATTCGGAAGTCAGGATCGGTAAGGGGGTCGGACATGAGTTTGAAGCTTGATATGTATCAGACCCTGGGGATCGCGGTGATCATGCTGCTGATCGGAGCCTGGCTGAGGAAGCGGATCCGTTTCCTGGAGAGTTTCTGTATTCCTTCTCCGGTGGTGGGTGGTCTGCTTTATGCCATTCTGATGTGCATCCTGCATGCAACGGGTGTTCTGAATCTGTCATATGATGACACAATTAAAGATATCTGCATGGTCATGTTCTTTACCTCCGTGGGATTTCAGGCGAATGTGAAGGTGCTGAAACAGGGAGGCGTAAGCTTCTTTATCTTCCTTGGGATTGTGATCGTTCTGGTATTTGCGCAGAACGGTCTTGCACTGGGACTTGCAAAGGTGATCGGAGTAAAACCGGCACTGGGTCTTTCCACAGGCTCCATCCCGATGATCGGCGGACATGGGACTGCCGGTGCTTTCGGACCGATCCTTGAGGATTTCGGGATGAAGGGCGCCACCAGTCTTTGTACGGCAGCTGCAACATTCGGTCTGGTTGCGGGATCCCTGATGGGAGGTCCTGTGGGACAGCGGCTTATCCGGAAGCATAACCTGATGGGTACGGGAAAGGATACGGATCCGGGCATGCTTGCGGTGGAAGAGATGAAGCATCACAGGGATCCGGGTAAATTTGCGGGAGCAACCTATCAGCTGGCGATCGCCATGGGGATCGGAACCGTTATTTCCTGGCTGCTTTCCCTGACCGGCATGACATTTCCGGTTTACATCGGTGCGATGATCGTTGCGGCGGTCATGCGGAATTTCTGTGAGATCACAAAAAAAGGAACCATTCATATGGGAGAGATCAACGACCTGGGAGGGATCGCACTCTCGCTTTTCCTGGGGATCGCCATGATCACGCTGGAACTGTGGCAACTGGCATCCCTGGCACTTCCCCTGATCATGCTTCTGGGGGGACAACTGATCCTCATGTTCTTCTTCTCCTATTTTGTGGTGTTCAACCTGATGGGAAGAGACTATGACGCGGCGGTTCTCTCCGCCGGTGTCTGCGGCTTCGGTATGGGAGCGACGCCGAATGCCATGGCAAATATGCAGGCCATTACGGAGAAATACAAACCATCGATCAAGGCATATATCCTGGTTCCCATGGTGGGAAGCATGTTTACGGACTTTATTAACAGCCTTGTGATCACATTGTTTATCAATATCATTCATTGAGTAAGAAGGGAGTTCAAATGGAAGAGAAGCATCTGCATGTCACATTTAATTCGGAAAACCTGGCAGTACCGGAAGTAAAGGTCGATGATGACAAGCATGTTACATACAAACCCAGCGGGGTATGTTCCATGCAGATCGATTTTGATATCGATTCCGAAAGACGGCTTCATGATGTGAGGTTTGTCGGCGGCTGCAACGGGAACCTGAAAGCCATCGGAAAACTGGTGGAGGGGAAGGATGCGGTAGAGGTTGCGAAGATCCTGAAGGGGAATGACTGCAAAGGTCGTGGAACCTCCTGCGCGGATCAGTTTGCAAAAGCAATTGAGGAAGCTTTGGCATAATCCCAACCTTGCATTCCGTCCGATTATGTGGTATAGTTTCTAAGGTGTCCGGGTACAGCCCGGCGCATGCTTCCGTGGCTCAGTCGGTAGAGCGATTGATTCGTAATCAATAGATCGTGGGTTCGAGTCCCATCGGAAGCTCTGGTAAAGGAATCCGGTGTAATCCCCGCGGGGATTGCACCGTTTTTTAAAAGGAGAAACCCATGTCCCTGATCAGAAAATATGTTTCAAATGCATATCACCATTTTATGACCATCAGCCGCCACAAGTGGGAGGTGGGAAAGAACTGTTTCCGTTGCGGACGGTACCGGCAGGGGATCCTGCATGATCTTTCCAAGTACGGACCGGCGGAGTTTCTGGTCGGCGTAAAGTATTATCAGGGGGACCGGAGTCCGAATGATGCCGAGAGAGAGGATAAGGGGCTTACCACCTCCTGGCTGCATCATAAGGGGAGAAACAAGCATCATCTGGAGTACTGGGTGGATTATGATGTGACCCGGAAGAAGACCGGAATGGTCGGAATGAAGATGCCGGATCCTTATATCGTGGAAATGTTCTGCGACCGTATCGCAGCCAGCAAGATCTATCAGGGAGAGAATTATACGGATGAATCCGCATTAAAGTATTTCCTCGGAGGAAAAGGAAAGGTCATGCTGCATCCTTATTCCGCAAAGAAGATCGAACTGCTGCTTACAAAGCTGGCTGAGGAAGGGGAGGACGAAGCCTTCCGCTATGCAAAAAGGTATATGAAAGCCTATAAACGGTATAAGCGAAGAAAGAAGACGGAAGGAAAGACGGGCAGGATATAACGGACAGAATAAAGAACGGACAGAATACACAGGAAGAGAATGAAACATGAAAAGGAAGAACTGACATGGCATTCACACATTTACATGTACATACGGAATACAGTCTTCTGGACGGTTCGGCGAAGATCCGCCCCCTTGTAAAGCGGGCGAAGGAGCTGGGCTTTGATTCGCTTGCCATAACGGATCACGGAGTCATGTACGGTGCCATCGATTTTTACAAGGCCTGCCGGGCAGAAGGGATCAAGCCCATCATCGGGTGCGAGGTTTATGTGGCGCCGAATTCCCGCTTCGACCGGGAAGCAATGAAGAGTGATGACCGCTATTATCATCTGATCCTTCTGGCGGAAACGGATGAAGGTTACCGGAACCTTTCCAAGATCGTGTCCATCGGTTTTACGGAAGGATTCTATTATAAACCGCGGGTAGACCGGGAGGTGCTGGAGAAGTATCACGAAGGTCTGATCTGCCTTTCGGCCTGTCTGCAGGGCGAGGTGGCTGTGAATATCCGCCGGGGTCTTTATGAAGAAGCAAAGAAAACCGCACTCTGGTACCGGGATACCTTCGGAGCGGATAATTATTTCCTGGAAATGCAGGACCACGGCCTGGAGTTGGACAGCATGGTAAATCAGGGCGTGATGCGCCTTTCCGAAGAGACCGGGATCCCGCTTGTATGTACAAATGATTCCCATTATATCTATGCAGAGGACTGGGAGGCACATGATATCCTGCTCTGCATCCAGACGAACCGGAAGGCGCAGGAAGAGGACCGGATGCGCTATACCGGAGGTCAGTATTATCTGAAGAGCGAAGAGGAAATGGCAAAGCTCTTTCCCTACGCGCCGGAGGCTTTATCCAACACCCGGAAGATCGCGGATCGTTGCAATGTGACGATCGTTTTCGGTGAGCATAAGATCCCCCGGTTTGATGTTCCGGAGGGGTATACGGCAGAGTCATATCTCAGGGAACTCTGTGAAACCGGACTTGCGAAAAGATATGATCCCGTGACGGAAGAATTAAAGCAGCGGATGGAGTATGAGCTTTCCGTGATCACGGATATGGGCTTCGTGGATTATTTCCTGATCGTATGGGACTTTATCAAATATGCCCGCAGCGTCGGGATCACGGTGGGACCGGGACGTGGTTCCGCAGCCGGAAGCATTGTGTCATATGCGCTTCAGATCACGAATATCGATCCCATCCGTTATGACCTTCTGTTTGAACGGTTCCTGAATCCGGAACGTGTGACCATGCCGGATATTGACGTGGACTTCGCGGACGAACGTCGTCAGGAAGTCATTGATTATGTTACGAAAAAATACGGCGAGGAAATGGTGGTTCAGATCGTGACCTTCGGAACCCTTGCCGCCCGGAACTGTATCCGGGACGTGGGACGTGCCCTGGATATCCCGTATAAAACCTGTGATCAGGTGGCAAAGTCCATCCCCATGGAACTGGGAATGACCATCGGACTTGCACTGGACCGCAGTCCGGATTTCAAGAAATTTTATGAAGAAAATCCGGATGTAAAATATCTGGTGGATATCGCGCGTCAGCTGGAAGGTCTTCCGAGACATGCTTCCATGCATGCGGCCGGCGTTGTGATCGGCCGTGAGCCCATTGTCGACTATGTTCCTCTCTGCAAGAACAGCGATGCGGTAACCACACAGTACAATATGACTACCATCGAGGAACTGGGTCTTCTGAAGATGGACTTCCTGGGGATCCGTACACTGACCGTGATCCAGAATACCGTAAAGTCCGTTCAGGAGAGACTCGGGATCGAGATAGATATAGATCATCTGGATATGGATGATCCGAAGGTTTATGAGATGATCTCGGAAGGAAAGACCGAGGGCGTGTTCCAGCTGGAGAGTTCCGGAATGCGTTCCTTCATGCGGGAACTCCGGCCGAGAAACATGGAGGATGTGATCGCAGGCATTTCCCTGTACCGTCCGGGCCCCATGGACTTTATCCCGCAGTATATCAAGGCCCAGTCCCATCCGGAGGATGTGACCTATGACACGCCGCTTCTGGAGGATATCCTGAAGCCCACCTACGGCTGTATCGTTTACCAGGAACAGGTTATGCAGATTGTTATGAAGCTGGCCGGATATTCCCTGGGACGCTCGGATCTGGTGCGCCGTGCCATGTCCAAGAAAAAGGCCGAGGTCATGGCAAAGGAGCGGGAGTATTTCGTATACGGAAATGAGGAGCTGGGTGTTCCCGGCTGTATCAAAAACGGAGTGGACGAGGCAACGGCAAACAAGATCTTCGATGAGATGGCCGCCTTCGCCAGCTATGCATTTAACAAATCCCACGCAGCGGCTTATGCGGTTGTGGCCTATGAGACGGCATATCTGAAGTGTTATTATCCGTTGGATTTCATGGCGGCGCTTCTTACCTCGGTGCGGAGCAACGCACCGAAGCTTGCCAATTATATCGAGGCAGTGAAACGGATGGGCATCCGTCTGCTTCCCCCGGACGTAAATGTGGGAAGGGGCGAATTCTCGGTGGATTCCGGAGGGATCCGCTATGGAATGTCTGCCGTCAAGTCCGTCGGAGACGGCGTGGTGGATGAAATCCTTCGGGAAAGAGAGCTGAACGGCCCGTTCCGTGATCTTTCGGATTTTATCCGGAGACTGACGAATAAAGAAGCAAACAAGAGAACCATAGAGAGCTTTATCTACGCCGGCGCATTTGACAGCTTCGGTCAGAACCGGAGACAGATGAATCTCATGTTCCCGGAGATCGTGGAACAGGTGAGCGCCGAAAAGAAGCAGAGCATGACAGGCCAGATGTCCCTGATGGAATTCCTCGGGGAAGAGGAGGCGGAGAAGACCAGGATCACATATCCGAATATGCCGGAATTCCCGAAGGAGGAGATCCTGGCAAAGGAAAAGGAGGTTCTGGGCATCTATGTCAGCGGTCATCCGCTGGATTCCTATAAGGAACTGATCGACCGTTATGCGACAGCCTCCACACTGGACTTCGTTCCGGAGGAAGAAACCGGAAAGACGGTGGCTTCGGACAATATGCAGTATACCATGTGCGGTCTGATCGAACAGATCAATGTAAAGATGACACGGAACAACGATGCCATGGCATTTCTTACGCTGGAGGATCTGTACGGACAGATCGAGGTGGTTGTTTTCCCGAAGGTATATGATGCCGCAAGGCAGAGCCTGGAAATAAATAAGGGAGTGCTGGTACGAGGCCGGGCATCCATTTCCGAGGAAGAAGGGAAACTGCTTGCCTCGGAGATCGAGACCTTCGATCAGCTGCAGAGAAAACTGGAAGAAGAGAAGAAGGAACTCTGGCTTCTGGTGGAGAATCTGCAGGGACTGAAGGAAGTTCAAAAGGAGCTGGAAGGCCTGCTTTCGGAAAGCCCCGGAGCAACACCGGTATATGTACAGCTCAGGGAAGAGCATAAAAGAGTACAGATCAGGCGCTCCGTCCATGCGGATGAAAGCCTGTTGAAACGGCTGCAGCTGGAATTCGGAGAGGCAAATGTACTGCTCCGGGATCTGCCTGCCCAAAGGAGAGAAAATTGATCACATCACTGACAAATGACAAAGTGAAATATGTGGAGAAGCTGAAGAAGAAGTCGTCCTTTCGAAGGAGTGAGGAGTGCTTTGTGGTGGAAGGGATCCGCATGATCCGGGAGGTTCCGGAGGAACTCCGCAGTGTGCTCTTTCTGACAGAGGATGCGCTTCGGCAGTATCCCGATCTTTCGGACTGGTGCGGGACAGTGGAAACGGTTACGGAGCAGGTTCTGAAAAGGCTTTCGGATACGGAAACGCCGCAGGGAATGCTGGCAGTGGTACATTTCCCGGAGAAAAAGACAGATGCTTCGAAGGAAGCCTTGTATCTGGTGCTGGACGGCCTGCAGGATCCCGGAAATGTGGGAACACTTCTTCGGACTGCGGAAGCAGTTGGAGTGACGGAGGTTCTGCTCAGCAGGGATACCGCGGATCCCTTCAGTCCGAAGGTGGTCAGGAGCACCATGGGAGCGATCTTCCGGGTGCCGGTCCGGATCGCGGAGAGCCTGCCGGAGGAACTTCGGACCATGAAGAAGGAGGGAGTTCGTGTGCTTGGGACACACCTGTCCGGACAGGATTTCTACAGCACGGACCTTACGGGACCGGTTGCCGTTCTGGTAGGAAATGAAGGGAACGGTCTGACGGAAGCGGTGACGGCGGAAGCAGATGTACTGGTACGGATCCCCATGGAGGGAAAGATCGAATCACTGAATGCCGCAGTCAGCGGGTCCGTGGTATGTTATGAAGTGTATCGTCAGAGAAATCTCAGATAACCCCCGGCCTTTTTTGGACAAATTTAGAAAATGTCTATTTATTTTATCTTGAATTTCGGTACAATATAAGCATCAAAGCACCTGCAGGGTATTTATGCAAAGATGCATCTGCAGAGTGTTTATGTATCGAAACCGGAAAAAGAGGGATGACGGAATGTACGAGAGATCTGTATTATCTGAATGCGAAATGGTCACCATGCGCTGTGTATGGAATCTGGGCGACCGCGCGACCGCATTTAATGTGATCAATATGCTGGCGGAAGATTACGGCATGGTCTATAAAGAAACCACGGTTTATACATTTCTGAAGAAACTGAAGGAAAAGGGTTTCCTGAAAACACACCGGAGCGGAGTGACCTACTACGTACCGCTGGTGAATGAGGCGGAGTATCAGAAGGAAATGGCAAAGAAGCTGGTGGATTTCTGGTATAACGGCAATGTTGCGGAAGCGGTAAGTGATGTGCTGGACGGCAGAAAGCTTTCCACAAAGGAAAGAAAAGAAATCCGCGCAGCAATGAAAAAATCCGAGGAATAATTAAAAAAGTCAGAGGAATAGACGAAAGGGACGGTCAAAACTGACCGTCCCTTTTTTGCGGGATCAGATTATATGAGATTCATCCCTCAAGCGGATATGTAATTTGTGTGGTATCACTTCAAGGAGTAAATGACGGATAATCCATGATCCGGATGGTAAGTCCAGGATGCTTCTACGGTATCCGTAGAGGCTGTTTGTGTTCCGTCAATAGCCCGGGTGCTTCCCATACGGGAGGTGATGGCATCGGAGAAACCGACAGCCTTGTTGACAGCGCTGACTGCCTGATATGCTTCACTAATGCTGTAATTATCCAGGTCATACGGGTTTGTATCGATAGAGAGAGAACTGCCGTCGCTGGATACACTTGCCCATTTGGAGGAGCAGTATTCACTATAGATTTTTTTGAAATCAGGTTTTTCGGGTTTGACGTTTATTACACAGGTGTCCCTGCATCCATTATCTGTTGAGATCGTGATTTCGCAGTCACCTTCACCTCTGCCGATTACCACCCCGCCGGCAGTGACCTCTGCAACGGATTCATTCGAGGAGCTCCATGTTATTTCTGCTTCGCTTGCAGAATCCGGTAATATGCTGTAAGTAAGAGTGATTTGGCTTCCTACATCTACGGTACCGGAATGCTTTGCTAATTGGATGCTCTTGGGCTTTTTTCCGGATAGAACGACGATTACAATTATCGCGGCAATCAGTAAGATAGCCGAACTTACGATGACCGTAATGAGGACGCCTTTTTTTGATTTTTTTTGCGGTGGTGCTGCATAGGGATTGTTACTGAAATTCGGATTCGGATAGAGTACACCGCTGGTGCTTCTTAAATTGTCCGTATTCATTCTTGTCAGGGTTTCATGGAATCCCTGATTTACCTGGTTGATCACACATCCACATTTCATGCAGTTGGAAGCTTTGTCTGATACATTTGCTCCGCAATTTGGACAGATTATCAATGCCATAATATTTTCCCCCTTCTTTATATAGAATAGATTAAATAACCTGTTATCAGATGGGACATCCGCAGTCCGGACACATGATCTGTCCGGGCAGGATGGGACATCCGCAATCCGGACAAATCCGGGGTTCTGTTTCCGGGTTTGATGATACGGCCGGAGATATCTGAGAAGCCGGAGAGACCGGAGCGACCGGAGTGACCGATGCGACCGGAGGAATCGGACATCCGCAATCCCCGCATACAGCCTGACCGGGTATGAGGGGACATCCGCACTCTGTACAGACCGGATTTCTGCGGAGTTCCATGGTATTTCGAAGAAGATCGGCCTGCATCCGGTCGCGCTGTTCCCGGTTTTTCATTTCCCGTTCTTCAAGCTCCAGTTTTTTCAGTTCGATCTCCAGTTTCATTTTCTCCATTTTGTCTTTTTCCCGCTGTTCTTTTCTTTCAGGCTCTATATACTGGTTTGTAAATGTTTCGAAAACAGCTTTCTTTGAAAAGATTGATTTGGGGTCATGGATCAGGGAACTGAGAAACTGATTGTCAAAATAAAGATAGACTGCAACGACCAGCAAAAAGAGGAACATCAGTGCCAGGAAGGTCCATACCGAATGAACGGAGGGGACATTTATCGTTGTTTTCACGGCTTCCTTGCTTACTGAGTCGGCGATATACTGTTCCGTTGATACTTCCACGGATTCCTTTGCAAGAAAATGATACAGCTTTGAATCAGCACTGCCGTAGAGAACGCCTTTCATTATACAGGTGATCAGAGTAAATAAAATGGGCAGGATACAGGTGAGCCGGTCCAGGGCATAGCGGATAAAAAGGAAGGCGAGAAAAGCCTCCAGAAGGAACAAAAGAATAAAACAGATGACCAGACCGGTAGAGAAGAATTCCGTTTTGTTTGTGTAGGAGATCACCCTCCCCATAAGACAAAGATCCACAATGGCGCCCAGGGCACAGTGGGCAGCGAAGCCGTAGTTTGTTAAAACCTCCTTATCCTTGGAACCGGAAAAGAACTGAAAGAAGATCAGCGCAAACGCGCCGGCGGCAACTATGTGGAACAGTGCGTTGCAGATCATGCCGATCCCCGAATAGGAATTGAATTCCGTGAAGAGGAGAATAAGCTGGCAGACAGCGCCCACAGCGGACAGACCCAGAATGATCCATTTCATATTGATTTCGAATTGAGATTCCTTGTTCATATACCTTCCCTCCATCCATCGTTTCGGAAATATACATAACCGTTGTAAATATTTTATCAATATTTCAAATGAGAGTGGTGGGCGTTCAGCCCACTTTTCCTGCCGCGCATTTTCCGCGGGTTCGATAAAAATTGCGTTGACATATGCAGGGAATGAGTGCTATAATTTCAAAAAGTTTTAAGTAGAGGCGCGACAAACATGAGTAACGTATTCTGAGGCACTGACAGCCGGTACAGGGTACGCAAAAGGGGATGTCGCCGAAGTGGAACGGAATGTCAGACCGTTTTGGCTGGGTCTGCAGTGAAGAACTGCAGGACTGTCACCGGCAGGTGGAGTGCTACTTGGAATAAACAATGATGAGAGTTTATTTCGGGATAGTGACTTCACTATCCCGAATTTTGCGTGACTCCGAGGCATGCACATGCGGAGCATGTGCATGTAATATACAGCGCAAGCCTGTGCTTGCACAAAGGCTTGTGCTGTATATTACATGCCATGTGCCTACGGCACATGTATATGCCGAGGAGCGCGACATCGAGCGCTACGCGCGAGATGCGCTTCTGTCGCGGCGGACCCCCACCCCTCTACCCAAACAAAATATGAAGGAGGAATCAAAAATGGCTATTTTCAAAGGATCAGGAGTTGCACTTGTTACACCGTTTAAAGAGAATCTGGAGGTGGATTACGAGCAGCTTCGTAAGCTGGCTAACTGGCACGTGGAGCACGGAACCGATGCGATCATCGTTTGCGGTACCACAGGCGAAGCATCCACACTGACAGAAGAAGAGCACTCGGAGTGCATTGCGGTTGTTGCAGAAGAGATCAACGGACGGATCCCGGTTATCGCAGGAACAGGATCCAACGCAACCTATACAGCAGTAAAGCTTTCCAAGGAAGCAGAGCAGAGCGGAGTAGACGGACTGCTTGTAGTTACACCGTACTACAATAAGGCTACACAGGAGGG
>CADBOV010000227.1 GCA_902796385.1 uncultured Lachnospiraceae bacterium | reverse complement strand
GCTCATACTCATAATCGTCATCATCATCCGAAACCTTCTTGATGGTCTGACGACGGGTCGGAGGTGTCTGGATCTCCTCCTCATAACCGTATCCGTAATCATCCTCTTCCGCCTCATTGATCAGCTGATTCAGACGTTCTCTGTCCGGAGTTGCCTCGGAAGTCATATTCGGATCATAATACTGTCCCGCACCGGTTTTGATCCTCTGGATATCCTGATCCGAGAACTTCTGTGTCGGACCGGTGGGCGTCGTAGCCGGAGCCACGATGATATCGATATTCGGATTAACCTTAACCCTCTTTAAATCGGCGATCAGGGCCGCAGCCGTAAGATACCGGCGTTCCGGCTTCTTCTGTGTCGCCTTCAGAATGATCTTCTCAAAGCTTGAATAAATGTCCGGATAGAGTTCACAGGGCGGAATGATCTCATTCTGGATGTGCATGAGGGCGATTGCCACATTTGTATCGCCTTCAAAAGGAACTCTTCCCGTTACCATCTCATACATGGTAATACCCAGGGAGTAGATGTCACTTCTCTCGTCACTGTATCCGCCACGGGCCTGCTCCGGTGAGATATAATGCACCGATCCCATACCTGCAGTGGACATGGTATTCGAAGTAGCGGCCTTTGCGATACCAAAGTCCGTTACCTTCAGATTTCCGTTCTTGGAAACGATGATATTCTGGGGCTTGATGTCCCTGTGGATCACATGATGTTCATGGGCCGCTTCCAGACCTGCTGCCACCTGCAGCGAGAAGTCCAGTGCCTGATCCATGGTAAGCCGGCCGTTCAGGTTGATATACTCCTTCAGGGTAATTCCCTCAACCAGCTCCATTACGATAAAATATCTGCCGTTATCCTCACATACATCGTAAACACTGACAATATTCGGATGGGTCAGGCCTGCTGATGCCTGCGCCTCAATTCGGAATTTCGATACAAAATTTGCATCGTTTGAGTATTCTGTTTTCAGGACCTTAACTGCAACAAAACGCTTCAGACGATGATCTTTAGCACGATAAACGGTGGACATTCCACCTGCACCGACCACATCTATGATTTCATATCGCTCATCTAAGATCGTTCCCGGTTTTAACATTTCTTTTCCTCTCCCTATACAGCTATTACAACGGCAGATATATTATCATTTCCACCGTAATAGTTGGCTCTGTCGATCAGTGCATCCGCAACTGTCTCCAGTTCTTCATTCTCTCTTACTATGTCACGAAGTTCATCATTTTCCACCATGTTCGACAGACCGTCCGAACACATCAGGATCCGGTCTCCCGGCGACAGTGTCACCTCAAAGAAATCCGGAACCGCTTCGTTCCGCGAACCCATGGCTCTCGTTATGATGTTCTTTTCCGGATGATTTCTTCCTTTATTTCTTTCCAGCTGGCCGTTCCGGATCAGTTCCTCTACCAGGGAATGATCCATTGTGATCTGACGGATCTCGTCATTGATCAGATACAGGCGGCTGTCACCGATATTTCCGCAGTACAGTTCGTTCTGATCGATCACGCAGGCAACCATGGTCGTTCCCATACCGCCCTTGGCCGTATCCTTTTCCGCTTCCTTATATACTTCGTTATTTGCATAAATCATTGCACGACGAAGAACAGATATCGGATTTTTGATCGAGGATTTCTTTATAAAATCCACCACGATCTGAATCGCATATCTGGAAGCAAAATCGCCGGCGGCATGGCCACCCATCCCGTCAGCTACAATATAAAGATTTGGTAACGGACCGATCGGACTGTCACTCACAAAGATATTATCCTGATTGTTGTCACGTCTCTTACCGATGTCCGTTCTTCCAATAGATACCAAGACCTTACTCCTTTATATCTTTTCCCTGCATGGCATGAAGCCGAAGCTGCCCGCAGGCCGCATCGATATCTTTGCCCATACTCCTTCTAATAGTAACATTTATTCCATTTTTTTCAAGTAAAATTTTAAAATTTTGGACAGATTCCGTATCACTCCGCCTGAAATCGCGCTCCTCAATGGGATTGACCGGAATGAGATTCACATGCCCCTTCAGCGAGCCGATCAGCTTCGCCAGTCGGACCGCATGATCCCCGGAATCATTGACCCCTTTTACAAGGCTGTATTCAAATGTAACTCTCCGGTGTGTCTTCTCAAAATAATACCTGCATGCATCCAGCGTCTCATCCAGGGAGTAGCTCTTTGCCACCGGCATAAGCTCCTGTCTCTCCCGGTCCGTGGAAGCATGTAAGGAAAGCGCAAAGGTAATGGGCAGACCCTCCTCCGCAAGCGCCCGGATCTTCGGCACCAGTCCGCAGCTGGAAACCGTGATGCTCCGGAGACTGAGCTGATAGCCCTCCGGATCCGAGACAAGATGCAGGAACCGGATCAGATTGTCGTAATTATCCAGTGGTTCTCCCGTCCCCATTACTACGATATTATCCACTCTCTTCCCTGTCAGATTTACCGCCTGATACACCTGTCCGAGCATTTCCGACGGAAAAAGGTTCCGTACCAGGCCGCCTATGGTGGATGCGCAGAACCTGCACCCCATCCTGCAGCCCGCCTGTGAAGAGATACAAAGGGAATTCCCGTGTTTATAGGGCATAAATACCGTTTCGATGATCTGTCCGTCATAAAGCCGGAACAGGAATTTCACGGTCCCGTCGGTTTTGGATTCCAGTTTCTTCCAAAGTGCCATAGGGTAAAGATCCTCTTTCAGGGTATCCCGGATATCCCGTGGCAGATTCTTCATCTCTTCCGGATCGGAGACTCTTTTCTTATGAATCCAGTCAAAGATCTGTTTCGCGCGAAACCCCGGCCATCCGTGATCCTTCACATATGCAGTTAATTCCTCCCCCGACAGGGAAGCCGGATCGAGCCTGGTCATCTTTCTTTCTCCGAATCCTTTTCACTGTATTATTTCATTTTGCATTATCTCGTTTTGCAGTATTTCATTCTGCGTTATCTCGTTTTGCAGTATTCTGTTTCCGGACCGGACTTATGCTTCCACCCTCTGCATCAGGCAGTAATAAAATCCGTCACAGGGATCCACCCCCTGCAGAAACTGCTTTTCTTCCACCTTACCAAACTCCGGGTGTTCCTTAAGGAAATGTTCCGCCGCTTCCTGATTCTCCTCCGGCAGGATCGTGCAGGTGGAAAACATCAGTTTCCCGCCCGGCCGGACATATGCCGCCGCGATTCCCAGGATCTTTTGTCCCAGCGCGGTCAGTTCCTTCACTCCTTCCGGAGTGACATGATATTTTATATCGTTCTTTCGTCCCATAACACCCAGTCCGGAACAGGGCACATCCGCCAGAACGACATCATATTTTTCCGTATCCTCTTCCACCGGTTCCGTGGCATCCTGCACCTCTGCGTTGATACTGAGCCCCAGTCTCTCCGCATTTTCCATGATCCGGTCCACCTTCTCCGGGGAAACATCCCTGGATGTTACATTTGCGCCGCATTCGGCTGCATAGCAGGACTTTCCGCCGGGTGCCGCACAGACATCCAGAAACCGTATGCCCGGCAGGATCCCGATGGCCTCGATGGTGCACATGGAGCTCTCATCCTGCACGGAGAATCTCCCGTCCCGGTATCCCGGGATTCTTCTTACAAAATCGATCTCCGGCAAAAGGAGTGCCATCTTACTGAGTTCCCCCTGCTTCGTCCGGACGTTTTCCTTTGACAGAAACTCCGTCAGTTCCTCCGGCGTCTGCTTTGTCCGGTTACAGCGGATCGTCAGAGGACGTTCCCGGAAGGAAGCCTCCAGGATCTTCTCCGCCGTTTCCTCTCCGTAAACGGAAATGAGCCGCCCTGCGATCCATTCCGGCACGGAATACCGGATTGCAGGAGAAGAATCCAGCAGATTCCTCACCTCGCCGTTTTCGATCCCCCGCTGTACATTTCGCAGGATCCCGTTCACTACCCGGAGCAGGCCCTCCAGATGGTGCCGTTTCATCATCTGCCCCGCTTCGGAAAGCACCGCATGATCCGGGGCACTGTCCATATAAAGCATCTGGTATACGCTCATCCTGAGAAGACAGCGGACCTTCGGTTTCTGTTTCTTCATCGGAAGCTTCGCATACTGTTCCAGGATCCGGTCCAGCTGCAGCCGGTACTCCGTGGTCCCTTCCACCAGCCGGCTGACATATGCCCGGGTCTCCTTTTCCTCGAACTGGATCATCCGAAGCCCGTCCTCCAGCGCCTGAGAGGAAAAACGGCCGTTCCGTTCCATATCCAGCAGGATCTCCAACGCTTTTTCCCTCGGTGTGGTCTCCTTTTTTTTCGTCGTCTCCATGGCCATAGATCATACTCCCGCGATCATTCCGGTCTCCAGTTTCTTTCCGTTCAGAAATGCAGCCGTATCCATGGGTTTCTTTCCTTCCGGCTGCAGTTTTTTTATCTTCAGCGCTCCGGTTCCGCAGGCGATGGTGAAGTACTTTTTCGTAACCTCGATGATCTCCCCCGGTGTTCCGGACTGCTCCGTCACTTCCGCTTCATAGATCTTGATCTGTTTTCCTTCAAGAAATGTATATGCGGACGGCCACGGTGTCAGTGCACGGACTGACCGTTCCAGCACTCCCGCCGGAAGGGAAAAGTCCATTCTGCCCATGGTCTTATCCAGCATTTTCGCATAGGTTGCTTCCTCTTCCTTCTGCGGTGTCCTGACTGCCGTTTGATTCTTCAGCTTTTCCATGGTGGAAAGGATCAGTTCTCCTCCCATCACCGCAAGCCGGTTTGTCAGGATCTCTCCCGTATCCGTCGGAAGGATCTCTGTCTCGGACTGCTCCAGCATATCCCCGGTATCCAGTCCCTTTGCCATATACATGGTCGTAACCCCGGTCTTTGCTTCTCCGTCCAGGATGCTCCGCTCGATGGGTGCAGCGCCTCTGTATTTCGGAAGCAGGGAGGCATGGATATTGACACAGCCAAAGGGCGGGATTGCCAGGATCTCCTCCGGAAGGATCTGTCCGTAAGCAGCCACCACTATGATCTCCGGCTGAAGTTCCCTCAGCTTCTCCGCATTCTCCGGATCCCGGAGCCGTTCCGGCTGAAATACCGGAATCTCCAGTTCCAGGGCACGTTCCTTTACCGGAGGCGGTTTCAGCTTTCCGGATCTGCCCTTTGCCTTATCCGGCTGTGTATAGACTGCAGCGATCTCATGTCCGGCACCTGCAATGGCGTCCAGCGCGGCAACTGCAAATTCCGGTGTTCCCATAAATACTACGCGCATGAAAGCCTCCTTATTTACGATTCTTCCGTTTCCTCATCTGTTTCCTGCGGCAGATCCACTCTGTGGAGTCCGTCGATGGCCAGATCCTTATACAGCACTCCGTCCAGATGATCCAGTTCATGACAGATGCAGCGTGCAAGGAGTTCCGTTCCCTCTACCGTAATGGGATTCATATCCCGGTCCAGCGCCTTGCAGACAACATGATTCGGCCGGGAAACCTCTCCGGCAAGTCCCGGAAGCGAAAGACACCCTTCCTCACCGGTCTGCTCTCCGTCGCTTTCCACGATCTCCGGATTGATCAGGCAGAGCGGGTTGTCATCCATTACATCGATCACCACGATGCGCTTAAGAATCCCCACCTGCGGAGCCGCAAGACCCACACCGTTTGCATCGTACATGGTTTCAAACATGTCATCGATCAGTTCACTGATCCTCGGTGTCATCTCCGTTACCGGTTTGCAGACCTTTCTTAAAATGTCATCTCCGTCCGTTCTGATATTTCTGATTGCCATGGTTTTCCTCCTGTTTTACATGATATGCATCGGGTCCAGATCGAAATAGACCTCTGTTTCCGTTTCTTCCTCATCCTGCTCCGTCTTCGCCCGCCACATTTCGGGGATCTCCGTCAGTTTCCTTTCGTCGTCCGCCCTGACATAGATTACCTTCCGGTACTTTTCATTGATTCTGTATATATACGCATTTCCGGGACCCGTAATGACAAGTCCTTCCCTTTTTTCCAGTTCCTCCGCCATTCTCTTTGCTTCTTCCTCCAGCACGTCCTCCTGTCCGGAGACAAGAAGGATTCCCAGCATATGCTTTACCGGGGGGTATCCCAGAAGCCTTCTGTAGGCGATCTCATAAGAATAGAACTGCTGATAGTCCTGGGTCTTTGCCGCTTTTATCACATAATGCTCCGGTTTATAGGTCTGGATCACCACATGTCCGGGGATATTTCCTCTTCCCGCACGGCCCGCCGCCTGGGTCAGTAGATCATAGCATCTTTCTCCGGAGCGGAAATCACTGTCAAAAAATCCCAGATCCGCCAGCAGGACCCCAACCACCGTAACATTCGGGAAATCATGTCCCTTTACGATCATCTGGGTACCGATCATGCACTGTGCCTTTCCGTCATGAAACGCCTGCAGCAACGCGCCATGGGCGCCCTTTCTCTGGGTTGTATCCTTATCCATCCGGATGATACTGATATCCGGAAACAGCTTTCTTACTTCCTGCTCCACCCGTTCCGTACCGATGCCATATCCGCCGATCAGGCCGGACTGACAGGACGGGCATTTTTCCTTCAGCCGTTCCGTATGTCCGCAGTAGTGACACATCAGAAGATCCCGTCCGTGAAGAGAAAGACTCACATCACAGTTCGGACACCGGATGGCTTCCCCGCAGCTTCTGCAGGAAACAAAACTGCTCATGCCTCTCCGGTTCAGGAAAAGCATCACCTGTTCCCCGTTGGAAAAAGCCCGGTGCATTTCACCGTACAGTTTTCTGGAAAGGATATGCCGGTTTCCTTCCCGGAGTTCGGTCCGAAGGTCTACGACCTCGATCTCCGGCAGTGCCTGTCCTTCCGCCCGTTCCGGAAGTGACAGCAGGCGGAGTTTCCCTTCCTCTGCTGCGGCATAGGTTTCCACGGATGGCGTAGCGGATCCGAGAACCACGGATGCCCCCTCCAGCCGGGCACGTTCCAGGGCAGCTTCCCTGGCATGATATTTCGGGGATGTATCGCTTTTATATGCGGTATCATGCTCCTCATCCACAATGATCAGTCCCAGATCCTGCAGAGGCGCAAAGAGCGCGGATCTTGGTCCGATCAGGATATCCGCCTCCTTATCCATCACCTGCTGGAATTCCCGGTATTTCTCCCCGCGGCTGAGCCCCGAGTGAAGTATGGCGATCCGGTCCGCAAAGGCCGTCCGGAATCTGGCTACGGTCTGATAGGTCAGGGCGATCTCGGGAACCAGGACGATCACCGTCTTTCCCTCTTCGATCACCTGCCTTGCCATCCGGAGATAAACCTCCGTCTTCCCGCTGCCTGTAACACCGTGAAGCAGATAGTTCTCTGTCCTTCCTGCTTTCCGGTCGGAAGAAAAGATCCGAAGCGCCTCTCTCTGGGCATCATTCAGTTCTTCAACCGGAAGAAACTGCGGTTCGAATTCACGTGTATTGATCTGCTGCGCTTTCTTCCTGACCTTTTCCTTCACCGGCATAACCGTATTGATGGCACTGATCATGGTGCAGCCGTATTTCCTTCGCATCCAGGATGCCAGCCGGATCATCCGCCCTTCCACCGGGAGACTTCCTTCCGACACACTGAGTATTTCTTTTACTTTATCCGGCTCCCACGGAGTTGTCTCGCTGATAGAAATGACGTATCCCTTTCTCGTCCGGTTCCCGTTTCCGAAAGGCACCTTGACCGGTGTTCCCACGGACACGATATCCTCCAGGCCGTCAGGGATCCGATATGAAAATGTTCTGTCAACTGCCTTATGGGAGATATCCACGATCACGTCTGCGTACATTCTACCATTCCTTAAAATAAGCAGGTGACGCTGTCACCTGCTATCTTTTTACTCGTCGTCTCCGACAATCTTTACCTTGCCTCTGTATAACTCTTCAACTGCGATGGAAAGCGGTTTTCTTCCTTCCCAGTTATCAACCAGCGGTTCATCAAGTCCTGCAACCAACTGTCTTGCTCTCTTTGCTGTTGCAAGCACGATGGAATACCGGCTCTGTACAACCGGCTGCTCGCCCGGCTCAACTTCCTTGTTTACAACCTCCATCAGATCTGAATACGACGGATGAATCATATGTAGTCTCCTTTCTTATACTTCCCGGATCCTGGAAAAGTTTTCCTGCAGATCCTTTAAGAAGTCTTCATTTCTTTCCTTCTTGCATTTACCGCCTAGTATAACCGAATGTACGGTGTCAATGCAAGTATTTAAATCATCGTTTATTACAATATAATCATATTTATCGATCATTTCCGCTTCTTCCACGGCACGTCTGATCCTTTTCTCCACCTGCTCCTGTGTCTCGGAACCGCGTCCTGCCAGACGTTCCTTAAGGGTTTCCACATCCTTCGTGGTGATAAAGATCAGATCCGCATCCGGATACTGCTTCTTAATGATCGTTGCGCCCTGCACCTCGATCTCCAGGATCACATCCCGGCCTGCAGCAAGCTCATCCTCCACAAACTTTCTGGGGGTTCCGTAGTAGTTGTCCACATACTGCGCCCACTCGATCAGTCCGTTATAATCGATCAGATTCCGGAATTCCGCTTCTGTCTTGAAATAATAATCTTTTCCATCCACCTCACCCGGACGCGGTGCCCTGGTGGTTGCGGAAATGGAAAGACTGTAGCCGTATTTTTCAACCAGGCTTTTTACCACGGTACCCTTGCCGGCACCCGAAAAACCGGATATTACGATAAGCTGTCCTTTTTTCTTCATGGCATCCTCCTATTCCAGATTCTGTATCTGTTCCCT
>CADBOV010000226.1 GCA_902796385.1 uncultured Lachnospiraceae bacterium | reverse complement strand
TACCCTGGAAATGATCTGGCCGATGGCCGGATCCCTCATCCCGTCCAAAAGGTACAGACGATCTGCCGTCTTACCGGCACGAAGCGCCTCCTGTACGGCATTTCTTCCCTCGATCTGTCCGATCCTGGTCTTTGTTTCTTTTTTGTCACTTCCCGTTAAATCCTTCGGCTGTTCCGGATGTAATTCCGTCATTTCGTTTTTGAACCTTTCCTGTCCCATTTTCTCTCCTGCCTGTTCAGATCAGAATGTCCGACCCGTCGGACATTTCCTCCTCACCATGCTGTTCCAGCAGTAAGCGGACGAGTTTCATCAGTCTCTCCCTGTCATTCTTCAGATAAAGATAACCGAGAAGAGCCTCAAATCCCGTGGCCTTCTTGTATTCTGCCATGGTCGCGTGTTTCGCCTTTGTATGTACCGAAGCATTCCGGCCCCGGTGATAAATGGCGGTTTCCTCCTCCGTCAGTTCCGATTCGATGGAATCGATAAATGCGGACTGACTGATGGCGGACACCACCGCCGTTACATCCTTATGGTATTTCTGCACCTGCTTATTGGACTTTCTGATATAATGCTCCCGGACGATCAGTTCCAGCACCGCGTCCCCCAGATATGCAAGCGTAAGCGGGGAAAAGAGTTCCGGCTTTATGCTCTCTGCCATTTTACTCCCTCCCGGGTATCCTTTATAACGATTCCCATGGCAGCCAGCTCGTCACGGATCTCATCGGCCCGTGCAAAGTTCTTTTCCTTCTTTGCCGCGGTTCTTTCCATGATCAGCTGCTCGATCTTTGCAACCTCTTCCTCCGATACGGCATCTGCCTTCCGCTCCGGATGGATTCCCAGAACCGTATCCGAAAGTGTAAAGAGTGTTTCATACAGCTTTTTCGCAAATTCCGAACTGGAATTCTCGTCCGTGCTTGCATTTGTAAAACGGATCAGCTCAAAGATGGCCGAAATGGCATCCGCCGTATTAAGGTCATCATCCATGGCTGCATCGAACTTGTCCACAAATGCGGGAAGTTCTTCCTTCAGGATCCTCTCCTCCTCTGCAGACATTTCCTTTCCGTTCTGCTTTGCGATAATGTCTTTCAGTTTTTCCGCACCGTTCTGGATCCGTTCCAGCCCGGCCTTTGCGGACTCGATCAGATCTGCCGAGAAATTCAGCGGGCTGCGGTACTGTGCGGACAGCATGAAGAAACGGATCACCTGCGGATCATATTTCTCGCAGATCTCCCGGACCGTAAAGAAGTTTCCGAGGGATTTGGACATCTTCTCGTTGTCGATCTTCAGGAAACCGTTATGCATCCAGTAATTGGAAAATGTGGTTCCGTTGGCAGCCTCACTCTGTGCGATCTCATTTTCATGATGGGGGAAGATCAGATCCTCTCCGCCCGCATGGATATCCAGTGTTCCGCCGATGTACTTTTTGGACATGACGGAGCATTCCAGATGCCAGCCCGGACGTCCCTCTCCCCAGGGAGATTCCCAGAAGGGCTCTCCTTCCTTCTTCGGCTTCCAGAGTACGAAATCCAGCGGATCTTCTTTCTCATCTTCTCCGCTCACCTTCAACTGATGTGCTTCGTCTCTGTGTCCGCTTTCAAGATCATCGATATTCTTATGGGAAAGCTTTCCGTATCCGTCAAAACTGCGGGTGCGGAAATACACCGTTCCGTTTACATGGTATGCATGTCCTTTTTCGATCAGCTGGCGGATCATCTCGATCATATCCGGTATTTCCAGTGTTGCCTGGGGATGTGTTGTGGCCGGACGTACATTTAATGCTTCCATGTCCGTCTTGCATTCCTTGATAAAACGCTCGGATATTTCGAACGGATCTACATTTTCTTCCAGCGCACGGCGGATGATCTTGTCATCCACATCCGTGAAGTTGGAAACATAGTTTACATCATATCCCCGGAATTCCAGATATCTCCGGAGTGTATCGAAAACGATCATCGGACGTGCATTTCCGATATGGATATAGTCATACACGGTGGGCCCGCACACATAGATGCCTGCCTTTCCCGGTGTGACCGGCACAAATTCTTCTTTCTTTCTGGTAAGTGTATTAAAAATCTTCATAGTGTTTTCGTGTTCTCCTTCGTTCTGGTTCATATTCAATGTCTGTTCTTTTCTATCAGATACCGCCGCCGTCGGTAAACAACTGTCCTTCCAGTTCACTGACTCTCTTCCGGTTCTGCTCGATCTGCTCACGGTCGATGGCCTGCTGCTGTTCCAGTACGCGAAGCGTCTGCTTCAGCGTTTCATTTTCATCCTTAAGCAGCTCGATCATATTTGCGATCGGGTCCGGCAGGTCTACCTGGTTCAGATCCAGCCGCGGGATATGGACATCATCCTGTTTTGCGATACGTCCCGGAATGCCGACCACCGTGGAATTCGGCGGAACATCCCGGATCACGACAGATCCTGCTCCGATCTTGGAGTTTTCTCCTACGGTAATGGAGCCCAGCACCTTTGCGCCGGCACTGACCATGACATTATCTTCCAGCGTGGGATGTCTTTTTCCATGTTCTTTTCCGGTTCCGCCCAGGGTAACGCCCTGGTACAGGGTTACATTTTTTCCGATCACAGCCGTTTCACCGATCACAACGCCATGTCCGTGGTCGATAAAAAAGCCCTCTCCGATCACTGCACCGGGATGGATCTCGATTCCTGTTTTTCTTGCTGCTTTCTGCGAGATCTTTCTGGCTTTATAATAGTTTCCCTTTTCGTACTCGCGATGGGCTTTGTGATAGGACCACATTGCCCAGAAAAAAGGGTATAACAAAGCCTCCCGGTCGCTGTGGATTGACGGATCCCGCTCCCGGATGACTTTGATCTGTTCTTTGTAATATTCCGAAAACTTCATTCGAACGCCTCGGTTCTATTGCCTGATGCGGCATTTATTTACCTAATAAAGGTTATCCGAAAGCTTGCGGCTTGTCAAGTGAAACAAGTGAAGCAGTCACTGTCAAGTAATCGTTGGCACGATTCCCATCACATAAATCGTCCTCGGCGCTTTGGCCTGGCCACGATGCCTTTCTCGGCCCGGCTCGCGCCTTAGTTGCGGGTACCCCCAGCGGCACATAGGCTTCCCGTTTCGCTTCGCTCACGGATTGC
>CADBOV010000225.1 GCA_902796385.1 uncultured Lachnospiraceae bacterium | reverse complement strand
CAAAGACAGTCTCTCTGTTTTTTTCTATATTGGAATCTAAAACGAAATGCAACTTGTTTGTACAGCCTGTACAAGCAAGTTGCATTTTCCTTACTTCCTCACAAATCGGAAAACATTTCTTGTCTCATCTTCCGGAAGCTGCCGGATATATTCCAGATACATGTCGGAAATGCCGTCATTCTTTCCATCCTTCGAAAGGCCGGAAAGGATTCCGACGGCCTCATCTCTTCGTCCCAGATGGAATAACCGTACAGCCTCACGAAACTCTCCGGCATTTCCTCCGCGCTTCTCCCTTTCATCCTCCGGGAGACAATCCAGGACTTCATAAACAGCCTTCACCTCATTTACGCCTGCCACCTGAACTTCCCCGAGATATCTCATCTTAAGGGAATCCGGATCCGTCATGCGATCCACCGTATCCTTCGTGATCAGCATGGCCGTATGATACTGTTTCGTCAGGGATTCCAGACGGGAGCTTAGGTTCACCGTATCGGAAATGACCGTACCGGAAAGCCGCTCGCTCTCTCCCACGATACCGATCCGGGTCATTCCGGAATGCACACCGATACCTATATTGACATCTCCTATGCCGATGGCTTCCGCCGTACTCTTGTCCAGCACGATCTTCCTGTACAGTTCTATTCCGCACAAAACGGCGTCATCCGCATTTTCAAAAAGCGCCATGACCGCATCGCCGATGTACTTGTCTACAAAACCGTTATGCTCTCTGATGATCGGTCCGGCTTTACCGTAGATCGTATTCACAAACTCAAAGTTCTCCTTCGCCGTCATGGTCTCCGAATTGATGGAGAAGGCACGGATATCAAAAAACAGCACCGTAAGATCCCGGCTCCGGGCATCACCCAGGGCAAGATCCGTAAACTGTTCCTTTCCCAGAAGCTCCCTGAACTTCTCCGGGACAAACTTGTAATAGAACTTCTCTGTCCTGTCTTTTTCGTTGAACATCTCCTCCAGGCTTTCCGTCATGGTATTTACCTCTGAACAGATCTCGCCCAGCTCGTCTTTTGACTTGTATTTCACCCTTGCGGAGAAATCACCACCCGCAATTTTATGCACGGTTCCCGTTGCCTTTTTGATGGTTCTTGTGATGTACCAGGAGGTAAGTATCGTGATGGCGATCAGAGCCAGCACGATAAAGAAAATGTACCCCAGAACCTTGAAAAAAAGGTCTCTTCTTACGGTCCAGAAGTTCCAGCTATCCGTGGACACCCGAAGAACATAAGCGGGACAGCTTCCTTTCGGATCATCGATCAGCCTGTAATAGATCATCGTACTGTTCCTGGCATCCGATGAAAAGAAGTCGGTAACATCCTGATAGTACGTAGATCCGCTGCTGTTTATTTCATCATGTAAGTGTTCATATTCCGCACTCGATAAGAGATTGTCCTTATAGAACCCTGGGACGGATACCCTGTCGGATCTGGCGAGAATCGCATTTTTACCGCTTTCCGAAAGTGAGACAACCCAGAATACATACTTGCCGTTGTCAAACCCCCGAAGCTTTTCCGTCAGTGCGATACTTGCTGTTCCCGTTTGGTCGTCCATCCGGTCAAACCCACTGAAATCATAGCCGTCCATCGCTTCTTCGGCCAGCCGGCTGGCCAGATTGATTTCCTGCCTGGTCCGGGCAGTCGCATCCTCCTCCATATCTGCATAAAACATATAAACAATGAAGCCGGCCGGAATCAGGAGCACGGGGATCGTGATCACCAGCTGCTTATACAGCAGGGTTTTTCTTCGAATGATGATATTGATCAAAAGTCCGACTACACAGATCAGCGCAATTATGGAGATCAGATTGGACGTCCACCAGAGCCATCCGTTTCTGACAAAGTAGGACAGGTGCCTTTCCTCTACCTTCTCCCCATCATAGGTGAGGACTCCGTCCAGCAGAGTCATGGCCAGCATGTCTTTGCCGTTGGCCTTTGAATGAAAGGAATCCAGGCAGAGCAGCGGGAGTTGCTCACCATATCCTGTCACATGATCATGCAGATCGAAGACCTCTTTCATTTCATGATCTTCAATCACAAAAATCTTTCCATCATACGCGTTTCTTGTTACATAGAGTTTGCTGCCGACCATGGCGGCCAGATTGATATAGACCGACTCCTCCCGCTTTGAAGGATTGGTCTTTACCTCATAGATACACTCCGTTAACGGATCATTAAAGCCGGTCAGGTAGTATTTCCCGTTACTTTGCAGGAAAAGATAAGTACTGCCAAGGGGGATCACCTTCTGTGTATACGACCCATCCTCTGCAGCAGCATACGGATCGCTGATCCTGACATTCTTCGTCCTGGTATCGATCTCATATAATCTTGTTTCATTCAGCCTGACTACGGCAAAGGACAGTGTTCCGCCCTGATAGTAAAGCCTGCTGATATCCGTGTCCCGGCAGTAAGTCCCTTCCGGGTATTCCACATAGCAGAGATCTCCTGTGTAATCCCCTGTCTCCGACAGTTCGACAAGTCTCTCTCCCACCAGATATGTATCGGTTTTCTTATCAAACTCGCGAACAAAAGCATAGGCATGATGTTCATCTCCCAACGCATAGTTCGCCGGAGCGGCATACTGACCGTCTCTTTTTATTTCCGCAAGTGTGGCATAGACCTGTTCGTTGGTTTCCAGGTTGACCAGGGCGGAAATGCCTATGTTGTTCTTATTCATCAGGATCAGAATATCCCCATCCTGACTTACTGTTGAACCGATAACATCATCAAAAGGAAGCTCCTCTCCCCAGAGCTTCCCTGTTAACTCTTCCGATGAATCCCTGTCCGGATTCCAAATGAGCATAATAAGCGCATATAGAAGACAGATACCCAGCCCCAGTAAATACCATCTTGCCTTACCGAAAATGCGCCTGAACATTTTTTTTACACTGAATTTTTTCTCTGATTTCATACTTTCCCTATTGTACAGACTACTGAATGAATACGTCAAAAAAACAAATACATGCAGTGGTTGAGTATGTTATATCTGCACTACCTGGATATCTCAAGCGAACATTATCGGTAGTGAACGGTGTTCTATGATCATTCCCCGATCAGTTTGTTGATCAGCGGTTTATGAAGCTTCTCGTCATACGGCAATACCAGGGTTGTCTCCGGCGGGTACTT
>CADBOV010000224.1 GCA_902796385.1 uncultured Lachnospiraceae bacterium | reverse complement strand
GGCCCCTCCTTGTACCTTGCTCTGGGCACTTTTTTTATTGTCCAAAAACCTCGTGTCGCCGGTTCGATTCCTTGGCGAGTATCCTCATTTAAAAATAACCAAACAAATCGTGTTTTTTTTCCTATTGTTGATGGATTTGTGAAAAATCTGTATGCAGTGCATTCTTTGCTTGCATCCGTTTGTCGGATTGGTGTATACTTACAAGATGAATCTGTAGAATTATATCAGTTAATGTTTTAGCGTATGGTTTTTGAGGTGGTAGAATGACGAGACTGGGTAAAAAAGAAAGAGGATTCCGGTATGTCGTTGCGGTACTGTGCTTACTGGTACTTTGTCTGGTTCCGGTGGATCAGGCATTTGCAACGGGTGAATACTCATTTGTTGATTCAGAGGGTAAGACGCTTGTTTATGATTCGGAAAGCAACCTTGTGATCAACCAGCTGGTAGAACATGAAGGGGCATTATACAAGACCGATGCGACCGGCGCTGTAGTAAAAGGTAAATTCTTTGGCTTCAACGGGCAGAAGTATTATGCATCCGAGACGGGTGCGCTTGCTAAAGGGTTCATCACTGTTGATGGCAAGAAGTATTATGCAGATGAGAATTGCTATGTCAGAAAGAACGGATGGCTCCTTGTTGATGGAAAGTATTACTTTGCAAATAAGGATGGATCCCTTCGGATCGATGAAGTGATCTGGTCCGGTTCGAATGTATACTATGCAGGTTCGGACGGAAGCCTGACAGGTGGAATCCATCCTGTCAGCGGCAAGCTCGGTTACTTTGATATGAACGGAAAACTTGTAAAGTCCGCGAAGTGGCTTCAGGACGGAACGTTCTGGTATTATCGGATGGCTACCGGTATTCTTGTGACCGGAAGAACGTATACTGTCAATGGTGTTCTCTATAATTTCGATAAGGACGGACATCTGGCAGAGGGCATTGCAAAGACAAAAGACGGTCTTCATTACTTTGATAAGAACGGTAAGGTAAGAACGAAAGCCGGCTGGATTGAGTATAACAGTAAGTGGTATTGTGCAAAGGACGGAGGAGTGCTTCGCACAAATGAAGTTTTCACAGTAGGAAAGAAGACTTATTTTGCAGGCAGCACAGGTGCACTTTCCTCCGGCGTTGCAAAGTACAATAATAAAATGTACTACTTCGGTTCAAATGGTGAGATCGATACCAGTAAGACCGGCTGGATTCAGTACGATAATAAATGGTATTATGCCGAGAAGGGCGTGATCGCTACAAATAAGGCAGTCTGGTCCGGAAGCACCATGTATTATGTAGGAAGTGCAGGAACACCGACCGGAGGTATCTATGATATCAACGGAAAGAAGGCGTATCGTTACTTCGCTTCCAACGGAAAATGCAGAACCAAAGCCGGATGGGTTTCATACAGATCCAAATGGTATTATGTGAAGAAGGGCGGGGTTCTTGCCCAGAACCAGTTTGTGAAAGAGAATAATAAATATTATTATCTGAAGAACAACTGTGTTATGGCTTCCAATGAGATCTGCAATACAACCAGCGGATATTACTATTTTGCAAAGAACGGTGCAACGAAGCCGGCAAATACATGGGTCAGCCTTAACGGAAAATGGTATTATACAACAACATACGGTAAGCTTGTTACAAATAAGTATGTCCTGATCAACAAGAAGTATTATTACTTCGTAAAGAACGGTGTGATGAAGACCGGATGGATCCAGGATGGCGATAAGTGGTACTATGCAAAGAGCAGTGGAGCACTTGCGTATAAGGAGTATATTACTGTTAACGGTAAGAAATACTATGCGGATGATAAGTATGTTGTAGCCGAGCCGAATTCGGTATCTTCAAAGGCACAAAATTACAGCAGTAATACGGATTACCTGATCCTTGTCGATACAACGAATCAGAAGACATATGTTTTCAAGGGATCCAAGGGTAAATGGGCCCAGCAAAAGGCCATGACCTGTTCGACGGGAACGTCATCGAACTCAACTCCGCTTGGCGAGTATAAGACAACGATGCGGACACGGTATTTCGACAGCTTCGGATATCGTTGCTGGTATGCAACCGGATTTATCGGTGGTGAGTATTTATTCCATTCTTCACCGTACATCCTGGAGGATAAGCCGAATCGTATCGCAGACTCTACGATGGGAGTTCCGTCATCTCACGGATGCATTCGTATGACACTGGACGATGCGCTGTATATTTATGATAATATACCGATCGGAAGTAAGGTTGTAATCTTCTAAAAACAAATCATAAAATGAATGGGGAATCGCAGGCCGGAAAGCAGGTTTGCGATTCCTTTTTTCTTCTTTTCGTAACAGGTTTGCGATTCCTTTTCATTGATAGCAAATTAGAATTGTGTTAGAATGATTGAGATATACAAAAGGACTTCGCAGGAAGTGATACGGATCGGATCTATGGAATTAAAGACTGAGGTAAAAGAGAAGATGCGTTTCGGGAACAGGATCGGGAAATCGGTTCTTTTTTTCGTGCTTCTTTTCGCTGCGATCCTTTCTCTTCACGGAAATGTACTGGCGGGAACGCCGCATATGAAAAAGGTCGGAAATGATACGGTTTATATCGATGCAAGTGGAAAGATCGTTCAGAATAAATGGGTAAAGTATCGTGATAACTGGTATTATGCGGGAGACCGTGGCGTAATCCGGAAGAATGCAATCATAGCGAAAGCCGGGAAAAAGCGGTATGTAAATGCAGGCGGAAAGATGGTTACTTCCTCCGATCTTCTTGTGAAGGGATACTTATATCACGCGGATCAGGATGGTGTTCTTACGATCCGGAAGAAGTGGGTGAAAATCGGAAATAACTGGTTTTACGGGGATGCCAACGGAAAGATCCTGAAGAGTTCTCTTGTAAAGTCTTTGGGGAAACTGTATTATGTAAACGCTAAGGGCAGGATGATAAAGAATTCAAATGTCCTGGCAAAGGATAAACTCTATCATGCAGACGCGGACGGTGTATTAACGGTACGGAAGCGCTGGGTCGAAGTGAACGGAAGATGGTACTTTGGCGGTACGGACGGAACCATATATAAGAACAGGGCGGTCAGCTCCGGAGGGGATTTATTCTATTTGAATGCTTCCGGTGTAATGATCACATCCGGAAAGGCTGTCTGCGGAACGAAGCTGTATAAGGCAGGAAAGAGCGGGAAGCTCAGCCTTACTTCCGGCTGGGCGAAGATCAGCGGGAAATGGTACTGCGCAAAGAGTGACGGAAGCCTTCTCAGAAATGTCATGAAGGACATTTCCGGAAAGAAATATGCCTTTGATTCAAAGGGTGTTATGTATGCTTCCCGGCTTTGGACATTGGACGGAAAACTCAGGTATTCCAATGCCGGCGGCGTGGTCCGTCAAAAGAGCGGCTGGCTTAAGGTATCGGGCAAGTGGTATTACTCGGATTCGGACGGCGTATTTTACCGGAATTGTTCGGTAACGGTGGATGGAGAACGTTATTATATGGATTCCACCGGAGCCTGGATCGGAAAGAAACCCACGATAGACCAGTATTTGGGTGCCAAAAATCTTTATAAATGGGAAAAGGATCATTTTAATAACTATTATTTCATCACACCCTATAAGTTTCTTTGGGGAAATGAAACGCATCCGGAACGGCTGATCCAGCCGTACGGACTCTACGGGAACGACGGCGGAATGAATTGTACGGGCTTTATTTCCAGCCTGATCAGTTCGTCCGGTGGTGATCTGTCGAAGGTTTCCGCAATGGGAGGCTATGGCGGATACGCAAATGCGGCAAATTACTGGAGACTGGCGCAGAACGGACTGGTGGAGTATTATACATTTTCATCGGTCAGCGAACTTCTTCGCAGCGGAAAGGCGAAGAAGGGAGATATCATGTATCTTGAACCGGACTGGAGCAGGCCGGGTGCAGACTGCCATATGGGTGTATTCTGGGGGGATTCCTCATCAGATGACAAACTCTGGAGTATGACACTGGCAACAAAATGTACCGTGACGAATATTAAGATGGTCGATCCGGTCGAAAGGGTATATCTGTTCCCGATCACACATTAGGAGATTACGAAATGATAGAAGGTCTGAGGAATTTGAATCTGAAGAGTGGAAGAAGCCGGATCAGCGGTCTTTTGATCTCTGTATTCTTTTTTGTGATCCTGCTTTCGTTTCCGTCATTTGCCGAAGAGATAAAGGAACCGGATGCAGCAGGAGATGAAATGACCGGAATTTCCGTTCTGAGAGGTGCGTCCCAAGAGGGAATCAGGAACACGTCTGAAGACGGAACCGGAGATGCGTCCGAAGAAGGATTTAGCGGGGTGTCCGAAGAAGGATTTAGCGGTGCGTCTGAAGAAGAATTCGAAAAAACGGCCGGGGATGAAACGCTGAAAGATATGATTTCCGGATCCGACGGGACAGATATTACAGATGGAAAAGAAACTGCCGAAGAAGTGTCTGCCGGAAAAGAAACTGCCGGAGTGGAGAAAGCAGGATCAGAGAAATCTGAGAATGATACAGCGGCAGATACAGAAGAAAAGACGATCGCAGATCCCGGGAAACAGATGGGCGATGATGCAGGGAAAACCTCTTCTTCCATGATCAATAAACCCGCAGCGGTCGTAAACAGCAGGGCAGTAGCTGCAATCGGAGAAGAGATCCGGGAAGAAAACGAACCGCACTTTGTGATCGAAGACGGCAGGAAGTATTATTATGATGAAAATGGCGAGCTGGTAAAGGACAGCTGGCTTTGTTATAACGGAAGATGGTTCTATGCATCATCTTCGGGTGCGGTCATTAAAAACAGTTTTGTTGAAAAGGATGGCCGGTACTCCTGGCTGGATATAAAGGGCGCGGCGAAAACCGGTGTATTCCCGGTAAAAGGAACCTACTATTACGGTGACAAAGACGGGATTATAAAGAAAAAGTCCCGATGGATCGAGTATAACGGGAAACTGTACCGGTCCACTGCAAACGGGTCCCTCCGGAAAAATACCTATCTCTGGATCAATGGTACGATTTACTGGATCGGAAAGAACGGTGCCGCAGCCGGCGGTGTGCATGAAGTAAAAGGAAAACTGCGTTTCTTTGACGAGAACGGTGTCTGCCGGATAAAGAAGGGATGGATCATTTACAACGGGAAGAGATACTATTCCAATGCAGACGGCGTGTTGAAACAGAATGAAGGAATCTGGGATAAAACAAACCTTTACTGGCTCGGAGCTAAGGGTGTGCCGGAGTCGGGGATCCATCAGGTGAAAGGAAAACTTCTCTATTTTAATGAGAAGGGGATATTTACAAAAAAAAGCGGATGGATCGAATATAAAAACCGGGCGTATGTTGCGGATGCGGGAATTGCCCGGAGAAATTCGGCCGTCTGGACAAAGAGCGGTTTATACTATGTGGGTGATCAGGGAACGCTGACAGCCGGGGTATATGAGATCAACGGAAAACTCCGCTATTTTACATCTGATGGAAAATGCAGGACCAAAGAAGGCTGGGTTCTCTGGAAGAAAAACTGGTATTATATCGGAGCAAACGGGATCGTGACAACGAGCCGTATGATCAGCTCCGGTGGGAAGTACTATTATCTGCACGCAGACGGAGAGATGGATACATCCGGAAATCCGTGGGCTGCAAAGGTGCTTGCAGAAGAGGTAAAAGATCTGGAGAGCGCATTTGATTATGCCAGCAGTCTGGATTACTACGGACAAAAACTGTTCAACAACACCTGGACCAGCAAGGAACTTTCTGCATACGGAATCCGGAACGGCAGAGGAAACTGCTATGTGATGGCAGGGGTCTTCCACCAGCTGGCACAGGGCCTTGGGTACGAAGTACACCAAATCGCAGGACATGTTCCGCTCCGGAATGGCGGGAAGAATCCCCATTCCTGGGTTGAACTG
>CADBOV010000223.1 GCA_902796385.1 uncultured Lachnospiraceae bacterium | reverse complement strand
TTTTCAAAAAAACGTGTAACAGTCCCCTTTTCTCCATTTGCTTTTAACCTTACAATACGCTGCCGTTATCCCCTATTTCAGATCACTGAGAATATCTTTGTTCTTCACAATGTAATCAATAAGAGAAATAACCGTAAGCGCAAGTGAAATATAGATCAGGATATCCTCGATCAGATGTACCGTATCCCCACCGAAATCGCAGATCAGTAAAATGACCGTAAACATCTGGGCAACCGTCTTTACCTTACCCCACCAAGATGCCGCGATCACACGGCCGTTATCTGAAGCGATCAGACGGAAACCGCTGATGGTAAACTCTCTTGCAATGATGATGATAACGATCCAGCCGGGAAAACGTCCCATGCTGCAAAGCGCAATGATCGCAGAACATACCAGAAGCTTATCCGCAAGCGGATCCATAAACTTTCCGAAATTTGTGATCAGATTATTCTTTCTGGCCAGATATCCGTCAAAAAAGTCAGTCACGGATGCGACACAGAAAAAAGCAAGCGCATACCATTTTCCACCCGGAATGCCCGGAACGAGCATGAAAACTATAAAAACCGGTATCAAAAGTACACGAAACACTGTCAGTTTATTAGGTAAGTTCATTATAAGCATCTCCTTTATCGTGTTATACAATTAAACTGGTCTGTATAACACAGAACTTGATTATATCCCTCTTTTGAAAAGAATGCAATCAATTTCACTCTCATTTTGAATTTTCCGTATCCCCCGGTCTATGATCCGGACCTGTCATCCTCCGAAAGCACCGCCGTCAGGTCATATTCTGCCGCTCCCGTGATCTTTACCGGAAGGATCGTTCCGGAAATCAGTTCCCTGTCGGATTCGACGAATACCATCCCGTCCACATCCGGCGCATCCCGGTAGGATCTTGCCACATAAATGTCATCTTCCGGAATATAACCTTCTATAATGACGTCCATCCTGCTTCCCACAAGGGACTCGTTTTTCTCCAGGGATATTTCCTGCTGAAGCTCCATGATCTCATCCCGGTACCGCAGCTTGGTCTCCTCCGGGATCTGATCTTCCATCCCGGCCGCAACCGTTCCCTCTTCCCTTGAATAAGGAAAGACTCCGACCCTGTCAAATTCCAGGATATCCAGTGCTTCCAGCAATGCTTTATGTTCTTCCTCCGTCTCTCCGGGAAATCCGGAGATCAGGGTGGTTCGCATGGTTATATCGGGAATCCGGCTTCGCAGCTTCTGTACCAGCCGGTCGATTCCTTCTCTCGTCAGGATCCTTCCCATCCGCTGAAGCACCCGGCTTTCCGTATGCTGAAGCGGCATATCGATGTAATGCAGCACCTTCGGCTCCTCCGCCATCACATCGATCAGTTCATCATTTATTTCTTCCGGATAACAGTAAAGTAACCGGATCCACTGCAACCCTTCGATTTCTGCCAGTCTCCGGAGCAGCTCGGGAAGTTTCTTTTCTCCGTAAAGATCCACTCCGTAAACCGTGGTTTCCTGGGCCACCAGGATCAGCTCCGTTACACCGTCCGCCACCAGTTCCGTTGCGGTTTTGACCAGCCGGTTCATGGGAACACTCCGGTATTTTCCACGGAAGCCCGGGATCGCACAGTAGGTACAGTGCTTATCGCACCCCTCGGCAATCTTCAGATATTCCGTATACGGACGATTTGTGATCCTTCTGGGACTCTCCTCCGTAAGACGGTTCACATCCGGAAATACGGTAATCTCTTTTTCTCCGGCGATCAGCCGGTCCAGCACATCTGCAATCTCGGGAAACCCGGTGGTTCCGATAAATGCATCCACTTCCGGCATTTCCTGCCGGACCTGTTCCTTAAACCGCTCCGACATACACCCGGTTACGATCAGGTACCTCAGCTCCCCTTCCTTTTTCAGGGCAGCCGTCTCCATGATCGTATTGATACTTTCCTCCAGGGCATCGCCGATAAAGCAGCAGGTATTTACTATGACGGCATCCGCATCCTCCGGAAGCTCCGTCAGCTGATAGCCTCTCTCCGTCAGGATTCCAAGCATCTCTTCACTGTCTACCGTATTTTTATCACATCCCAGAGTGATAAGTGCAACCTTGCAGTTTTCCGACATACCTGTCCTCCATCCAAAAACGATCAGTCTATATCAGGTCATTTCCTTATCCGATCCTGTTTATCTTCCATGATGCATCAGGGCTGCCTGATACGTATTTACCATCAGCATGGCGATGGTCATCGGTCCGACTCCGCCGGGAACCGGTGTGATCTTTCCTGCCACTTCGGAGCAGGATGCATATGCGCAGTCACCGCAAAGCTTCTTGCCCTCCAGGCGGTGGATTCCCACATCGATCACAGTCGCGCCTTCTTTGATATAGGAGCCGTCGATCATCTGGGGCTTACCGATTGCAACCACCAGAATATCGGCTCTCTTAGTTATCTCCTTCAGATCCCTTGTATGGGAATGACATACGGTCACGGTTCCGCTTTCACGAAGCAGCAGCATGGCCATGGGCTTTCCGACGATATTGCTTCGTCCGATCACCACACATTCCTTTCCGTCGATCTCCACATTGCTTCTCTTCAGAAGTTCAATGATACCTGCCGGTGTACAGGATACGAAGCCTCTTTCTCCGATGGAGAGACGGCCCACGCTTTCCGGATGGAATCCGTCCACATCCTTATCCGGGGAAATGCGGCGGATCACGCGGTCTTCATTAATATGCTTCGGAAGCGGCAGCTGAACAAGGATCCCGTCCACCGAATGATCTTCATTTAACCGGTCGATCAGGGCAAGAAGCTCCTCTTCCTTTGTGTCCTCCGGAAGTTCGTAGGAAAGCGACTTGATCCCAGTGTATTCACAGGCTTTCTTCTTATTATTTACATAGACACCGGATGCCGGGTCATTTCCTACCAGGATAACCGCAAGACAGGTCTCGATCCCGTCCTCCTTCAGTACTGCAACCTTATCCCTGACTTCATCTTTTATTTCCTGGGAAATCTTCTTTCCATCAATTATCTCTGCCATATTCTTTCCTTTCTCTTCCGTTAATTCCTTAGAATAATCCGACTGTCACTCCGTTTTCATCAATCCCGATCCGTTCGGCAGCAGGTACCTTCGGAAGACCCGGCATGGTCATGATGGAACCTGCGATGGCTACCACAAAGCCGGCGCCTGCGGATACATATGCCTCCCGGATATTTACGGTAAAGTCCTCGGGACGGCCTAAAAGCTTCGGGTCATCCGAGAGGGAATACTGTGTTTTTGCCATACATACCGGCAGATTTCCATAGCCCAGCGCCGTTACATCCGCCAGTGCTTTTTTTGCTTCCGGACTGTATTCCACACCCTTCGCACCGTAGATCTCCGTAGCGATGATCTTTATCTTTTCTTCCAGTGAAAGCTCCGTATCATAAATCGGATGATAATTACTCTCTTTATTCTGAAGCAGATCCAGAACTGCTTCTGCAAGCTCGGCTCCGCCTTCTCCGCCCTTGGCCCAGACCTCGGAAACCGTAAGCTTGCAGCCCCGCTCCTCACAGAACTGACGCACATATTCGATCTCCGCATCCGTATCCGAAACGAAGCGGTTCAGTGTTACGACCAGCGGAAGTCCGAATTTCTGGAGATTTTCGATGTGTTTCCCCAGATTTCCGATTCCCTTTTCCAGAGCCGGGATATTTTCCTCGGACAGCTGATCCTTCGGAACCCCGCCGTTATACTTCAGGGCACGTACGGTTGCAACCAGAACAGCCGCATCCGGCTTTAATCCGGCAAGTCTGCATTTGATATCCAGGAACTTCTCAGCACCCAGATCCGCACCGAAACCTGCCTCTGTCACTACATAATCGGCACTCCGAAGCGCAGTCTTTGTAGCGCGTACCGAATTACATCCGTGTGCAATATTTGCAAAAGGTCCGCCATGTACGATGGCCGGTGTATGTTCAAGGGTCTGGATCAGATTCGGACGGATGGCATCCTTCAGAAGAACCGTCATGGCGCCCACACATTTCAGGTCTGCAGCCGTAACCGGTTTTCCGTCATAGGTATAAGCCACCAGAATCCTGGAAAGCCGTTTCTCCAGATCAAAGATATCCTCTGCCAGACAAAGGATCGCCATTACCTCAGTCGCAACCGTTATGATAAAATGATCCTCCCGGACAACTCCGTCCACTCTTTTTCCCATACCGATCACGATATTCCGGAGTGCGCGGTCATTCATATCCAGACAGCGCTTCAGGATGATCCTCTTGGGATCGATCCCCAGCTGATTTCCCTGCTGCAGATGATTGTCAAGTGCTGCAGCCAGAAGGTTATTTGCGCTTGTGATGGCGTGGAAATCCCCCGTGAAATGCAGGTTCAGTTTTTCCATGGGAACCACCTGCGAATATCCTCCGCCGGCTGCTCCTCCCTTTATTCCGAAGCAGGGGCCGAGGGACGGCTCACGAAGCGCGATCATGGTTTTCTTTCCCGCTCTTCTCAGTGCATCCCCAAGACCGATGGTAATGGTGGTTTTTCCTTCCCCTGCAGGTGTCGGATTAATTGCCGTTACCAGGATCAGCTTTCCGAAGGGCCTGTCCTTTACCTTGTCCAGGTATTCATCCGTGAACTTACCCATATAGGTCCCGTAGGATTCCAGTTCATCCTCACTCAGTCCCATTTCATCCGCGATCTCACGGATCTTCTTCATTTCTGCCTGCTGTGCAATCTCGATATCTGTTAACATACTTCCTACCTCTGTTTTGATTACTCGGTATCTTTATTTCATGAAGACCGGGGCAAATACCCTTTGCCTCCGCATCCTTCTGTTTCATGACCAAGATGAAATGTATCTCTTACAGTGACATAAACTCTTCAAATTCATCAATGGTCATAATAACCTTTCTCGGCTTGGTCCCTTCCTCCGGTCCCACAACGCCTGCATCTGCCAGCTGATCCATGATCCTTGCCGCACGGTTAAAGCCGATCCGGAAGACTCTCTGCAGATAACCGATGGATGCTTTATCCTTTTCGATCACAAGTCTGCCGGCCTCTTCAAAGTACTCATCGTACTTCTCTCCCTCTTCTTCGGAAGCAGCCGCTGCAGATCCGCCGGAAGAGATGCCGGAATCGATGGACTGTGCCACATTTTCATCATATTCGGTATCGCCGCATTGTTTCTTGATATAATCCGTTACGGCAACCACCTCGTCATCTGATACAAATGCGCCCTGTACACGTACCGGTTTCGGATATCCCGTGGGGTAATACAGCATATCACCCTTACCCAGCAGTTTCTCCGCTCCCACCATATCCAGGATGGTACGGGAATCGGTTCCGCTGGAAACCGCAAATGCGATTCGGGAAGGTACATTTGCCTTGATCAGACCTGTAATGACATCCACGGAAGGTCTCTGGGTTGCTATGATCAGGTGGATCCCTGCCGCACGCGCCAGCTGGGACAGACGAACGATGGCTTCTTCCACCTCGCCGTGTGCCACCATCATAAGGTCAGCCAGCTCGTCTACGATAACAACGATCTGCGGCATGAAGCGGAAATCCGCATTCTCCAGATCCTCCGGACCTGCAGCGCCTTCTTCCTCTACCTTCTTATTGAAGCCTTCCAGGTTTCGTACATTATAACGGGCAAAGAGCTTGTACCGGCGTTCCATTTCCTGAACCGCCCAGTTGAGGGCTCCTGCCGCTTTCTTTGCATCGGTCACAACCGGGATCAGCATATGCGGGATTCCGTTGTAAGCCGTCAGTTCCACCTGCTTCGGATCCACCATGATGAGCCGTACCTCTTCCGGTTTTGCCTTATAGAGGATACTCATGATGATGGTATTGATGCAGACGGATTTGCCGGAACCGGTCGAACCTGCGATCAGCATATGCGGCATCTTTGCGATATCCCCTATGATGATCTGTCCGCCGATATCCTTACCGATTGCAAAGGAAATCTTTGATTTTGCATTCCGGAACATTTCATTATCGATCAGTTCACGGAAAGTAACCATCTGTGTTTCCGTATTCGGCACCTCGATACCGATGGCTGCCTTGCCGGGGATCGGTGCCTCGATCCGGATATCCGCAGCTGCAAGGTTCAGCTTGATATCATCCTGAAGAGAAAGAATCTTGCTGACCTTCACTCCCTGCTCCGGAGTCATTTCATATCTGGTTACAGCCGGACCCCGGCTGTAATTCGTAATGGTCACATTTACACCGAAGCTTTCCATGGTCTTCTTCAGCTTCATGGCAGTTTCCCGTACATCCGCATCCCCTCTGGAACCGCCGCGTTTGCCGGCATTCAGCAGGTTGATGGGCGGGAACCGGTACGGTTTTTTCTTCGGTTTTTCTTCCGCCTTTTCAAGCTGATTTGCAATCTCTCCGGTTGCCTGAAGTGTATCCTGATGTGTTACCTTCTTATCTTCAGCCGGTACTGCACTTCTTTCTGCTGCTGCAGCGTAGGATAACGCCGATCCTGCAGCTGATGCTGTCGAAGTCGTTGATGCTGTCGAAGCTGTCGAAGCTGTTGAAGCTGCTGAAGTCGCTGATCTTCTGCCTGTTTCCTGCTTTTGCGGTACGTAGGAACCGGATTCCTCCGGTTCGGAACCGTAAGCGTTGCCGGAATCTGACGCTCCGGCATAGGACGTATCATCCCAGTCACCGCCCACTTCATCCTCATAGCTTTCCTTTGCGGGCTTCAGATCAAAGAAATCCATGGACGTTGTCCGGTTTCCTGACGGTTCGTCATCATCAAAAAGGTCTATATCCTTTTCTCCGGCTGCCGCCTGACGGATGGACTCATAGCTCGGGATGGTAAGCCCACGACTGGGCGTCACGGGAACAACCTCCGGCTTTTCCGGTTTCTTCTTCGTATTCTTTTCTTTCTTTGTTTCACGGAGTTCTTCGCCGTTCTCCGCCACCTTTTTCCGGGCAGCGGCCCGAAGATCATCCAGCTCGTTCTGATACGGATCCGGGATCAGTTCCATCATCTCATCCTGAGATACAGATTCCGGCTTGCCCCCCTTCTTTCCCGCTTTTTGATCTGCGGTGGTATCCAGCACATCCAGATTTCTTATAATGTGCTTACCGGATTTACGGCTGCGGATCGGACGGGGCTCATCATCTTCGTCCTCATCCTCGTCATCACCGTCATAACTGTAAACATTGTCATAGTTAAATGTAAATATCTTCTTAAATCCGTTGATCACGGATACACCGGTGATCATGATCAGGGAAATAACGGAAAGAAGAACGATCAGGATAATGGCGCCGACCTTACCGATCATCTTATAGATCAGGTTGAAGATTCCTCCGAAGATGAATCCTCCGCCCTCATGTTCCTTATACCCGTCCATGTAAAGGGACTTGGCCGTAACACCGTCCATTCCGTGGGACAGCTGGGCAATAAAGGAAAATACCATTAACAGCACTGCAATCCATATGAGTTTCCGTATGATGGACTTCTTCGGTCCGTTTGCCAGAACAAATGCTGCCGCAAAGAAAAGATAGAAGGGAAGAAAATACTGTACCCATCCGAAAAGTCCGAAGAAGAATCCGCCGAGCACACGACCTACGGCTCCGCAGATCCCGAAATTACTGCACAGCAGAAAAACAGCCACCGCAAGATAGATAAACAGGTAGATCTCGCGCATGCGGGCCGGCTGTAAAGCCTTCTCGTCATCGTCGTTAATGATCCTGCTTGTCCGTTCTTTCGGTGCTCTGCTGCCGGAAGTTCTGTTTCCGGCGCTTCTGCCTGCGGTCCTGTTACCGGTACTTCTTCCGCCCGAAGCTGATTTGGATTGATTTGCTGACTGTCTGTTGGCTGCCGCCATTCTGCTCCTGCTCCTTTACCATCGAAACGGAGCAGCTTTGCAACTGCTCCGCTTTTTTTCATAACATTACATTACAAATACAATTTCATTCTCATCCTGCAGTTCATCGGCAAGAATGTAATTATCCTCGTAAGCCTTGCCATTTACCGTCATGGATGTGAATCCGCTTTCCTTACCTTCCGGATTCTGCACCGTGATGTGCAGCTTCTTACCACGGAATACCTTGTCGATCTCGAATTCCTTCCACTCGGATGAAACAGCCGGTGCGATCCTGAGTCCGTAGAAGTCCGGACGCATACCCAGGATACCCTCAACACAGCCGACCATAACCGTAGATGCCGTACCGGTCAGCCAGTGTACATGTGATCTTCCGTGGAACGGGCTGTCCTTACCTTCGGTGAACTGACCGTGTGAATACGGTTCCAGTTTCCGGATCTCTGCCTTATCATTCATGGCAGCCGGTGAAGACTCCAGGAAATAGGTAAATGCACGGTTTCCGTGTCCGCGAAGTGCCTCAGCCAGGATGATCCATCCCTGAGGCTGTGAGAAGATACCTGCATTCTCCTTGGTACCTGCATTGAAGAGAAGCATCAGAGCTCCGTCAAATGCCTTCTCACGGTAAGCCGGATACATAACCATTGCGCCATAGTCCGTATTCAGCTCACGAAATACGCTGTCCAGCGCCAGATCTGCCTGCTCGTCGGAAGCCAGACCGGAGATTACGGACCAGCTCTGGGGATTCAGCCACATGCTTGCTTCATCATCCGTTCTCTGACCGATCACAAGTCCGTCATCCTTGAATCCGCGGATGTAACGATCCTCATTCCAGCAGAGCTTCTGGATGGTATCACCCAGCTTCTTCTGAACATCATCAATATATGCGATATAGATCTCATCATTCTTATACTCGGCAAACTTCCGGATGATGGTCATTGCATAATACAGCTGGAATGCTACGAAGGAAGACTCGCCCTGCTTTCCGAGACGGAGGCAGTCATTCCAGTCTGCATGAAGACCTGCCGGCATGCCGTGATTTCCGAGCCGGTTCATGGAGAAGTCGATGGCACGCTTCAGATGATCGTATACCGTGCCGTCATCCTTATTTGCATAAGGGATCACTTCATCGATAAAACTCAGGTCTCCGGATTCGGAAATGTATTTATAGATCGTCGGGAACAGCCACAGTGCATCGTCTGCACGGTAAGCCGGATGTCCGGTCTCCTTCACATAGGAAGCATCATCCGGAGTATCCTCATGTCCTGCATTATGTGTG
>CADBOV010000222.1 GCA_902796385.1 uncultured Lachnospiraceae bacterium | reverse complement strand
TGAGGCGTGTCAGATCATCCTCGGAGGCCTTGCCCACATAACCGATGATATGGGCGAAATATTTTGCGTCCGGGTAGACACGTTCTGACTGGACCTTGATGTCCATACCGAATAACTTGTCTTGATTCTCCAGGATCGTGGAACGGCTTTTTTCGGAGATGTCTCTTGCGATCTCAACCGGCACATACTGCTGGAACCGGTTCAGCCAGAGCAGGTATCTGCAGCCCAGGATCTCCATTCCGCGCTTTTCGGAATAAGAATCGGAAAGCTCGAAACGCTCCTTTAAAACCTCTATGACCTGCTTGGCGGTACTGTTCTTCTGCTCATCCGTAAGCTCATCATATGCACTTGCGGAATAAACATCCCGGAGGAAATTATTCTTTGATGTTCCGGACTGCGTAAAGCTGTAGGATGTGCCGCTCTGCCGGATCGGGAAATTAAGGGACAGGGAATCACCCTGGGATTCCAGGATATCAATGGTATCCGATACCACCTGGTTCTTCAGTACATTTTCGGAAACCCCGAGTTCTTCGGCGCGGCTGCTCAGCTGCTTGTCATTTCCGAAGGTCAGATTATAAGTGAGACGGCTTCCGGCCAGGAGTTTTCCGTTCTTATCGTAGATATTTCCTCGGATTGACGGGATCGTAAGAGTTTTCTCCGTTCTTACCACCAGATCATCCGTATAGGTTTCACCCTGACGGATCTGGAGGTTAAACAGACGAAAGACCAGAATAAAAGAAAGCACGAAAAAGAGAACCGTAACCGGAAAGATACGGCTCTTAATATATTCCAGAAAAAGCTCTTTTACATATATGAGAAATTCTTTAAACAGTTTCATGCTTCAGCCGCCTTTCTTCTTAAGAAGCGGTTGATCCTCAGATAGACTCTGTAAACGATAACCGTGATCAGCATATCGTACAGCAGCTGCGGGAGGATCTGGTGGATAAAAAGATATCCGAAGTTCGTACGGTTCCGGAGAAGGAAGTTCGCAATGTAAATGATCAGGTCCAGCGCCAGCTGGTCCAGAAGGATGATGACAACCGGAAGGCTGACATCTTCCATCAGATACTTCTTGTGGAAACGTCCGTTCAGGTAACCGATCACCATATAAATAAATGCATAGATCCCGAGGTAGGAACCGAAAAAGAGGTCGTAAAGAAGACCGGAGAAAAAGCCGGTCAGCATACCTTCTTTTCTGCCTCGCATGATACCGAAGGACATGGTCAGGATCAGTGTGAGATTCGGTGCCGTGCCGCAGAGATCATGCAGGGAAAATACCGTGGTCTGCAGTAAGAAGGATAATACAAGTAAAACTGTAACGATCAGTATCCTTCGCATATTTAATATGTCACTTCCTGTTTTCTGTCCGTGATTACAAGAACATCCCTGACATCATTGAAATCAACGGCCATTCTTATTTTTGCCGTCACGGTCAGGTTGTTCGGATCCGGGATCAGTTCGGTCACATAGCCGATGGTAAGACCGTAAAGGAAACGGTCGGAAACCGTGGATGTGATCACGCTGTCACCTACATTTACTTTTGCGTCTTTATCGATGTCCGTAGCCAGAAGGTATCCGTTCTTATAATTCGTAAGGCTTCCTTCCACGGTACAAAGCGCACTGTTGGGGCCGATTGCGGCGGTAACCTTTGAACGGTCATCCACAATGGCGCGAACCCTGGAATAATCCGCATAGGATTCCACTACGATTCCCAGCAGACCTCCGTCATAAAGAACGTTACAATCCTGATAAACCCCGTCATTCATGCCTTTATTGATGTAGAATTCGTTAAACCATCCGGAGTTTTCCACGGAAAAGATCCGGGCCGCCGTTGTATGATAATCCGGATACATCTGATCCAGGGAATAAAGCTGTCTTAACTCGGATAATTCCGTAAGCTCCGCCTGATTCCGTGCCAGCTGATCCTCCAGCTCCCGGTTTCTTTTCTTCAGTTCATCATTTTCTTTTCTGAGTTCTTTTACATCACCGAATACCAGAAAACGGTCCTCGACCCATTCACCGACACTGCTTACACCCTCCTGCATGGGAGTGAAAACCTTGCCGAACACACCCTTCACTCGTTCCAAAAATGAATTTGAAAACAGGGAAAGCACCAAAAGCAGGATGCAGATGATGGAAAGTGCCAGAAACAGGTACTTTGGCGATATATCTTTTTTCGGATTAAATTTCATTTAACAATCCTCTCTCGGAGAAACTCATATACTCACTGCCGCCGATGACAATGTGGTCCATCAGGCGGATGCCCATAAATTCACCGCACCGGTAAAGTCGTTTTGTCAGCAGGATATCATCCTTGCTTGGTTCACAATCTCCCGACGGATGATTATGAAGCATCACAAAGGAGACCGCTCCGCAGCGGAGCGCTTCCTGAAAGATCTCCCGCGGTGAAGCAAGAGAACGGTTTACCGTACCCTCGGAGATCATAACGTCCTTCAGAAGACAGCATGCAGAGTTGAAAAACAGTGCATAGACTCTCTCCTTCTCCAGATACCGGACTTCTTCCCGGAAATACCGGACGATACTGACCGGTTCACTCAGCCGTACCCGTGCCCTGTTATCCTCTCTCGAAATCCGCTTGGACAGTTCGGCAACTGCCTGGATCTGTACCGCCTTTACCGTACCGACCCCCGGGAGGGAGGTCAGCTCTGAAAGGCACAGATAATTGATGCCGCAGAGTCCTTTGTGTACCGGATGCAGCGACAGGATCTGTTCAGCCAGGTGGATCGCGTTTGTTTCCCTTGATCCGCTGCGCAGGATCACTGCAAGAAGCTCCGCGTCACTCAGACTGCCGATTCCGTATTGCAAAGCCTTTTCACAGGGCTTGCTCTGTTCAGCCATATCCGGGATCCGTAAATGTTCCATATGGTAGTTCCTTTCTGCCTCTTCGGGAGCCACCATAAAAAAAGCTGTCCAAATATTTTACCACTGAATGAGTTTTTTTTCTACTATTTTCTGTAAGGAAGACATGATCCCGAATTTCGCATGGGGATATGTCAGACCGCCCTGGAAATAGACCGCATAAGGTTCCTTCATGGGTGCATCGGCGGAAAGCTCGATGGAAGCACCGGAAACAAAAGCGCCGGCGGCCATGATGACTTCACTGTCATACCCCGGCATTTCCCATGGGATCGGTGTAACAAAACTGTCCACCGGAGCCGCGGACTGGATGCCTTCGCAGAAGGCGCGTACCAGTTCCGGAGAACCGAGTTCAACGGCTTCTATGATGTCGCACCGGGGTTCATTTGCATCCGGGATCGCCCGGAATCCCAGCTTCTCATAGATATTTGCCGCAAATATCGCACCTTTCAGAGCCGCTGCCGTCACTGTGGGTGCCAGGAAAAGTCCCTGGGCAAACTGTCTTGTGACACCTAAGGATGCACCCACTTCCTTTTCCAGGCCCGGTGTTGTAAGACGGGCCGCTGCCTGGCGGATGCATTCCTTTGTTCCGCAGATATAGCCTCCGATGGGCGCAAGTCCGCCACCCGGATTCTTGATCAGGGATCCTACAACCATGTCGGCTCCCACATCGGAGGGCTCGATGGTTTCCACAAATTCGCCGTAGCAGTTGTCTACCATGCAGATCACATTTGGCCGGATTTCCTTCACAAAGGCGATCACTTCCCCGATCTCCTTTACGGAAAGGGAAGGCCTTGTATCATATCCCTTGGATCTCTGGATATGGACGATCTTCGTATTTTCCTTCAGTTTGCTACGGATTCCTTCAAAGTCCCAGCTGCCGTCCGGATTTAGATCCACTTCATCATAAGTGATCCCGTACTCCGAAAGCGCACCCGGTTCCGGCCGGATCCCGATCACACCCTGCAGCGTATCATAGACTTTTCCGGCCACGGACAGGATCTCGTCCCCCGGCCTGAGATTTCCTGCCAGAGCAAGGGAAAGCGCATGGGTTCCGCAGGTGATCTGCTGACGCACCAATGCGTCTTCGGTATGAAATACCTCTGCATAAATCTCCTCTAATGCAGTACGGCCGCTGTCATTATATCCGTATCCGGTTGTTCCGTATAAATGTGCTTCTTCCAGCCGTGCCTTCTGCATGGCCTTGAGCACCTTGATCTGGTTCTGCTCCGCAACCGCATCG
>CADBOV010000221.1 GCA_902796385.1 uncultured Lachnospiraceae bacterium | reverse complement strand
TAGAGATGGGTGTTGTGGCTGTGCACGCCGCCGTCGGACAGAAGGCCCCACAGATGCAGGTCGGAATTATTCTTCTTGCAGTTCTCGATGGCTGCCAGAAGCTCTTCATTCTTAAAGAAATCTCCGTCCTTGATCAGCTTTGTGATCAGGGTCAGATCCTGATAAATGATCCGGCCGGAACCGATATTCATATGTCCTACTTCGGAATTTCCCATCTGACCGTCCGGAAGACCGACTGCCATTCCGGAAGCAAGTCCCGGAACAAACGGGCACTCTGCCATCAGCTTGTCGATGTTCGGAGTCTTTGCCATGTATACGGCATTTGCTTCATGATTGTCCGAAAGACCGAAGCCATCCAGGACCATAAGTACTACAGGTTTTTTCATTTGTATATTCTCCTCTTTCTATATAAGAATTAACAGGTTAGTTTGGACGAACTCCGCCCAACTAATAATTGTAACATACTTACGGGCGAATCACAAACTGATTCTTTTCGGAATCATAAACATATCCGGCATCCGCCAGTTTTTTCACCATCTCATCCCGGTCAACCGACTCTCCCGCCGCCAGTTCCTCCGGCGAAGGATAGAAATCTCTCAGTTTCATATTTGCCCAGCTGAGGAGCATAAAAGGATCCTTCGGTGCCTGCATTTCGTCTTCCTCCTGCTTTGAAAAATGTGATATAATGTGAGTGATCCGCAGCAAACTCTCACACAGGATGTCTGCTGCATATCATCTTCCATGAAACTATACCACAAAAGGAGCCCGACGAAAATGTCCAACCGTGTAGAAACTCTCGGCGATATTCTTTTAAAAAACATACAAAACAACCGGACTCCTCTCACGGATGCGCTGCTCCGGATCATCATTTTCCTTGTGATCTCCATGCTTATTCTTTGGGGACTGGAGAAAATGTTCGAGGCGCTCCGGAAAAAAAGCGATCATCAGGAGGCCGACCGTGCGGCGGTATCCTTTGTCTTTCTTATGATCCGGTACATGATACTGATCGCCGCACTTTTCATTCTCATCCGAAGCTGCGTGGCGGAACTGACCGCATCGGATTCACCCACATTTCAAAATATGATACTCTGGCTCCATTCGGACACCGTTACGATCTATGACTACGGCCTTAAGATCCTGATCGCACTACTTGTATTTATCTCATTCAACGGGCTTCAGACCCTCTTCTTCCGCTCCATAAAGCGGAAGCTGGATGCCAGAAATGTGGACGAGGACTTTACCGCTCTGATCCTGAACCTGGTAAAATACATCCTTCTCAGCTTCCTTGTGGTTGCCACCTCATTGCAGCTGATGATCACCGGCGGAAAATCCCTGATCGCCATTGCCATCTTCGTTTATATCTGCATCATGGTAGCCGTTCCGACGAAACAGATCCGAAACCGCCTGTCCGGTGAAAACAAGAGCTTCGAGCTGTTCTTTACCATCATGGGGCGGATCATGGGAATGGTGGTATATGTGGGAGTCATTTTCGGTCTCTACATCCTGATCAGGAACTTCCTGGGTTCCGGTGGAAGGGAGCTTTCTCCCTTTGTTGCAAAATCGGAAGCCGAGCTTGCAACGGCGCTCGAAACGAAATTTGAATATAATGATGATCTGGGAAAAGCCGTATCGGATACCCTGGGGCTTCCGATCAAGATAAAATCGGACGGCGAACTGAACCTGATCTATCTGAACAAGCGGCTGATCGGCCTGAATACATCCGGGCGGAAATATCAGTTCTTCGGCGTGTCCGTAAATGAACCGGAGATCACTGCCGTGCACAGGATGGGCTTCCTGCATGATTCTTCCGCACAGGAGGTGGGCTCCATCGCAGAGGGTGCATCCCGCTCCCATTATTACTTCGATACGAAGTCAAATGAATGTCTGGTGCTTACCATCAACTCGTATTCCAACCGGGTTGTGAGCATCACCTACTATAATGATTTCGCGGCGGTATCGAACAGACTTGTACTGACAAACGATTCCAAATGATCCCGGATGATCCCGGGCAATTCAAAGCAAGGCGGTCACACAGCAAACAAACCGTGTGACCGCCTCTTTTTTTATCTTTTGTTGTCGGTGAACTACCCTACTTCATGTAGCCTTCTGAATCAAATGTATAATTCTTTCCATCGATCTTCAGTGTCGTCAACCAAGGAACGGACTCGTATTTCACACGTCACAGCGCATCCTTCATCTGCTTCACATATGCTCCGATCTTCCCGGGCGCTTCCGTTCCGTATTCGGCCAGAATCTTGATGATCGCCGAACCGACGATGGCTCCGTCCGAAATGCCGGCCATCTTTGCCGCCTGCTCCGGTGTGGAGATGCCGAAACCGACTGCACAGGGAACATCCGTATGCTCGCGGATCACCTTTACGATTGATGCGATATCAGTCTTGATCTCGCTTCTTGTTCCGGTAACACCGAGACTGGAAACCACGTAAATAAAGCCTTCCGCTTCCTTGGCGATCATGGCAATACGGTTCTCGGATGTGGGTGCGATCAGTGAGATCAGATCCACATCATATTTCTTACAGATGGGCTGAAACTCTTCTTTTTCTTCAAACGGCAGATCCGGCAGGATCAGTCCGTCGATTCCCACTTCACTGCAGGTTCTGATGAATCGATCGGCATCGTAGGAGAAAACCACATTTGCATAGGTCATGAAAACCATGGGGATGGTCACATCCTTCCGGAGCTCACGCACCAGATCGAATACCTGATCCGTAGTAACTCCTCCGTTTAACGCCCGAAGATTCGCACCCTGGATCACCGGTCCTTCCGCAGTCGGATCCGAAAACGGGATCCCAAGCTCGATCAGGTCCGCTCCCGCAGCCACCATGGCACGAACTGCCGCTGCTGTGGTTGCCAGATCCGGATCTCCGCAGGTGATAAATGGTATAAATGCCTTATGCCCGTCAAAGGCTTCTCTGATCTTACTCATGGATATCCTCCCCTCTGTAACGTGCTATGGCAGCGCAGTCCTTGTCTCCCCGTCCCGAAACCGTGATCACGATGATCTCGTCCGGACGCATGGTGGGAGCAAGCTTTCTCGCATAAGCAACCGCGTGTGCCGACTCGATGGCCGGAATGATTCCTTCCGTCTTTGCCAGATACTCGAAGGCACATACTGCCTCCTCATCCGTTACAGGCACATACTGTGCACGGCCGGAGTCATGCAGCATGGCATGTTCCGGTCCCACCCCGGGATAATCCAGTCCGGCGGAAATGGAATAAACCGGCGCGATCTGTCCGTACTTATCCTGGCAGAAATACGACTTCATTCCGTGGAAGATTCCAAGTTTTCCGGTGGCGATCGTTGCGGCCGTTTCAAATGTATCGATGCCTCGTCCTGCCGCCTCGCATCCGATCAGCCGGACTTCCTTATCTTCAATGAAATGATAGAAGCTTCCGATGGCATTGGATCCGCCTCCTACACAGGCGATCACCGCATCCGGAAGACGGCCTTCCTTCTCCAGCATCTGCTCCTTGATCTCCTTTGAGATCACCGCCTGAAAATCACGGACGATGGTCGGGAAGGGATGCGGTCCCATAACGGAACCGAGGCAGTAATGGGTATCCGCGATCCGGGAGGTCCACTCACGCATAGCCTCGGAAACTGCGTCCTTCAGGGTTCTGGTACCGGTTTTAACCGGTATCACCTCCGCACCCAGAAGCCGCATACGGTATACATTCAGCGCCTGCCGGATGGTATCTTCTTCTCCCATGAAGACAACGCACTCCATTCCCATCAGTGCCGCTGCCGTGGCGGTTGCCACACCGTGCTGGCCGGCACCGGTCTCTGCGATCAGCCGTGTCTTCCCCATTTTCTTTGCAAGCAGCGCCTGACCCAGCACATTATTTATCTTATGTGCCCCGGTATGATTCAGGTCCTCCCGCTTCAGGTAGATCTTCGCGCCGCCCAGATCCTTTGTCATCTTCTCCGCAAAATACAGCCGGGAAGGTCTTCCTGCATATTCATTAAACAGTTCCGTCAGTTCCCGGTTGAATTCCGGGTCTGCCTTAAAATGCTCATATGCTTTTTCAAGCTCAATGACTGCATTCATCAAAGTCTCCGGGATATACTGTCCGCCGTGGATCCCGAATCTTCCTTTTGGATTTGTCAT
>CADBOV010000220.1 GCA_902796385.1 uncultured Lachnospiraceae bacterium | reverse complement strand
CAGAGAGATAAAAATGTACGACTATTTGGTTGTTGGAGCGGGCTTGTATGGTGCGGTTTTTGCCAGGCAGTTGACAGACGCAGGGAAAAAGGTATTGGTAATTGATAAACGTGACCATATTGCCGGAAATGTATATACAGAGAATATTGAGGGTATTCATGTCCATAAGTATGGAGCCCACATTTTCCACACAAATGAAAGCAGAGTGTGGGAGTATGTGAATAGATTCGCATCCTTTAACAGATTTACAAATTCCCCTGTGGCTAACTATAAGGGGGAGTTATATAGCCTGCCTTTTAACATGTACACCTTCAATAAAATGTGGGGCGTGGTTACACCGGAGGAAGCTGAAGCAAAGATTGCCGAACAGAGAAAAGAAATCACGGATGAACCGAAGAATCTTGAGGAGCAGGCAATAAGCCTTGTCGGCCGTGATATCTATGAAAAACTTATTAAGGGTTACACGGAGAAGCAGTGGGGCAGGGAGTGCAAAGATCTTCCGGCTTTTATTATCAAAAGGCTCCCGGTTCGTTTTACATTTGATAATAATTATTTCAACGCATTGTATCAGGGAATCCCGGTTGGTGGTTATACCAAAATGGTCGAGAAGATGCTTGAAGGTATCGAAGTTAAGCTGGGTATCGACTATCTTGAAGACAAAGAAAAATGGGATTCTCAAGCGGGGAAAGTAATATACACAGGCCCCATAGATGCGTATTTCAGGTATACTCTCGGTACATTGGAATATCGTTCGGTACGATTTGAAAATGAAATATTAGACAGACCGAGTTTTCAGGGAAATGCAGCTGTCAATTACACGGACAGGGAGACACCCTGGACAAGGATCATTGAGCATAAATGGTTTGAGTTCGGGAAAGATGAAAATGGTAATGATTTACCAAAGACGGTTATTAGTCGTGAGTACAGTTCCGAATGGAAACTTGGTGATGAACCCTACTATCCGGTTAACGATGAGAAGAATGGAAAGCTATATGAGGAGTACAGGAAACTTGGGGAAGCTGAAGAGAATGTAATCTTTGGTGGACGCCTGGGGGAATACAAATACTACGATATGGATCAGGTGATTCTTGCTGCGCTTGAAAGAGTTACGACGGAGATAAGACCGGTGTGATATGGAGGGATAATACACTGGACGGAGGGTTTGAGGAGTTTGAATGCAAGTTTCTTTCTAAAATCTTCGATTGTAATTCCTTTGAAAAAAAAGTATAATAATTACGTGTAGGCTGAATTGTTTTTGGTTATTTTTTGACCGAAAATTTCATTTTAATCGGGTGTGGGGGCATCGATCAGCATGACATATTTTGACCGGAAGGAAAACCGTATCCTGCTTACGATTTCCATGATCATAGTATTGGGATGGATTCTTTTTTCGGTGTCAACATTTCTGGATATGGATGTGATCTATAACTTCGCCTCCCCGGTCGTGACATTTCTGTCATCATTTCTTATTTTCAAATCCCTTCACCGTATGGGCAAGTACCGGAAGGTTGCCATCTGGTGCATGATGGGAATCTTCGTATGGTTCATCGGGGATCTTGTCTGGATTGTGAGCAGTTACATTCTCCCTGACAATTCCATTATCGAGACGATCACGGATAATGTTTACCTGATCCCGGATTATTTCTATATCGGCGGGCTGATCAGCTATGCGGCTGTCCGCTTCCAAAAGAACGATTTCCAGCTTCTGATGGTGGATTCCTTTGTGTTGTCCATCATTGCATTTGATACGTCCCAGTGCGCGTTTGAGCATATGTATGCGCAGTATAAGATCAACTTAGATAATCTGAACACGCTGCTTTATTTCTTTGTGTGCGTGTTTACATTTATCCTGATCATGATGATCCTGTTAAAGACCGGGCTGAAAAGACATGCGACTCCGTTTTATGTCATCATCGGAGCGCTTCTCTTTCACAATGCCCTGGAGATCCGTTACACGGCGTTTCTCCTGATCGGAAAAGAGTCCGAAAGCGTGATCCTGGATATTCTGTATGTCCTCTTTATCGTGATGTTTGCGTGCACACTGACCTTCGGACGGCTGAAGGATGTGGATATCGAGCAGGATCACCGGCTGGACAATCCTGAGAGTAGTATCCGGAAGAATTTTACCAGGATTTACTGGATAAATGCAGGGCTGCTCATGCTGGTCGCAGTCATCCTTTACTTCGTTAAGTTCTTCGACGGCCAGAATGTTTTTGTTTTCGTAGTTGTATCCATGGCATATATCATTATGTGCAAGACGCTTCAGGCAAATATCCTTTCCGAGGAGCTGATCCGTCAGCAGAAAAATGAGAATGAGAGACTGGAGCATATGGTGCAGGAGAAGACGCGGGAGCTTCGGGAAATGAATGCGCACCTGGAAATGATCTCCAATACGGATGTGCTGACCGGTCTCTACAACCGCAGATATGGTATCGAATATCTGACGGATCTGGTTCGGAATGATGAGAATTATCCGGTGGCACTTTATTCCCTGGATCTGAATTTCTTCAAGCCGATCAATGACAACTACGGGCATGATATGGGTGACGTGGTCCTGAAGGAGGTCGGACACCGGCTGGCACATTTGGGGCAGAAGCGCTGTACGGCGATCCGTATCGGCGGTGATGAGTTCCTTGTGATCTTCCGGAATGCCTCAAACCGGCAGGCAATTGAAAATGTGGGGCGGCTGATCTCGGAACGAATGGACGAATCGATCCGGGCACATTTGGTGACGGAAGAAAAAGGAGAGCAGAATCAGACCTTTACGATCTCCGCAAGTATCGGTGTGGCACAGTTCCCGGCAGATACGACGGATATCGATACACTGCTCAAGATGGCGGACCAGGCGCTCTATAAGATCAAGCATACTCATGGGAAGAGTGCATTTCTTCTTTATTCGGAGATGGATGGATTTAGTCCTGACACAGGGACAGAAGACGATAAAGAAGAGAAGGACGCCGTGTGACCATGACATGAGCGCATAGCAGCATCAGAGTATGAATACATGGAGTAAGAAAGGGGAACAAAATGGAAGCAAAAAAGAAAGCACCACATCTTTTGGCAATTATCGTGTTCTTTGCGATACTGTTCATGCCGACCACGGTTTATGCTGATCCGGTGGAGGACTATGAGGAGAAGACGGTAACTACCTATGTATACGACAAGAAGCATACAACAAAAACCACGCTGGTTTTTCGGAAGGATCTTCCATCGATTCCTTACATCGATGTGGCTGAGTATCTGAATCTGATCTACAAGGCTACATTTACCGAGAAAAAGGTAAAGAACGGAGTTTATACGGTTTCTGCGAAAAATGCATCCATGAAGGTGGATACGAATAAGGATACCATATACATTGAAAGCTATAACGAGCTCATAAACCAGGAACTGGATCAGGGTGAGGGGATGAATACGGATGTTTTTCAGGTGAAAAGTGCCGGATATGTAGATGGGAAAAAAGCAATCACTCTGGACATGACCAAATACAAGATAGACCTTCTTGAAATAAACGGGAAGCTATATTTCCCTCTGCCTACGATCCGGGATATGTTTGCCGTAACCTATAATCTGGCGCAGTATATTGACGGAAAACTGTATTATGTACATACGTCTGAAATCCTGGCCGGACAGACCTATTATTCGTCAGCATCACTCTATGAGAAAACCACAAGAGAGGCTTCGGAAGCAGAGTTTTCCTACAATGAGCTTTGCTTCCTGTTCGATCATTTCTATGGTGCTCCTTCCGGTGCATATTTAAGTGCGAAGATCGAAAAGCTGGGACTTGATAAAGCGCTGGATGTTACGGATGACACGAAGAAAGCAAAACAATATCTGAAATCCACAAGCATGACAGAGTATGCAGTAGGACTTTTCTATCTGGGATTACCGCTTGCTGATGGAGGACATACGATTCCCTTCCTTGAGGCAGTAATTGCCATGGAGAAGTATCCGGATTCAAAGTTGGTGAAATCTCTCACGGAGATTATGAATGATATAACAAATCCGGACGCGGTAATCATTCGTCTTGCAATACAGAATCTCCAGGCAAGCGCCCAGCTGAAAGTACTTGTCAGACAGGAAAAAACGAAGGCGATTGCAGGATATAAAGTAGTGAAAACCTGGAAAGCTGACGGAGCAGCTCTTTATACAAAGGGAGATACTGCGATCTTTGCATTTGATGATTTTGAAATACCGATCATGAAAGAATTTAAATGGTCCGTTGATTACGCAGCAAAGAACGGGTTCAAGAACTTTATCGTGGATCTTTCGACCAATGGTGGTGGAATTACGGTGGTTGGTTTCTATATGCTTACCATCATGACCAATACGAAAAAGAACTCAAACACATTTAAGACAATGGATAAGATGGTTACTTCCGGTGAAATGACTTATGCGATCTATGAGTTCGACCTGAATATGGATGGGAAGATTGACGATAAGGATAAGAAGGTTGGTTATGACCTGAATTTTGCATTCCTTACAACCAGTCTCTCTTTCTCCAGCGGCAATCTGATACCGGTTATTGCGAAGGATTACGGAATCGCTTTATTGGGTGAGAAAAGCGGCGGTGGTGGATGTATCATGAGTCCGAACGTTACGGCAGATGAATACACCATGGGCGTGTCGGGAGTCTCAAAGTTTGAGACAAAATCCGGCGTGGATGTTGACCTTGGCGCGGCTGTGGATTACGATCTTGTAAGAGAGAACAGCAAGACAGGGCTTAAGGACTACGGCGATCTGTACAATATGGATCTGGTAAGCCAGTACATTCATGAGTTTTACAAGGACTATTCTTCTGAATGGATCAATGGTACCTGGTATAATAAGAACGGTAAGCCGGAGGCCGGAAGAGTCGGCTTCTGGAAGCATAACAAGAAAGGCTACTGGTTCGAGGATCTTAGTGGCTGGTATGCGAAGAATCAGTGGCAGAAGATCGATGGTAAGTGGTATTACTTCGACAAAGAAGGTTACATGGAAAGCAATGCTTACAGAAACGGTTACTATCTGACAAAGAGCGGTGCCTGGGATGGAAAGAAGGCGGCAGCCGGCTGGAAACAGAATCAGAAGGGCTGGTGGTACGCCCTTTCCGGAACTACCTGCCTTAAGAAATGCTGGAAGAAGATCAACGGCAGCTGGTACTATTTCAAGAGCAGCGGCTATGCGGCAAAGAATGAGTATATCAGCGGATGGTGGATCGGAAGCAATAACGCTTGGACTTATAAATATAAGGCAAAATGGACCCGCAAGCAGTCCGGATGGTTCTTCGGTGATACCTCCGGCTGGGTTGCAAAGAAGGCATCCTACTCCATCGATGAAAAGAAATATTCCTTTGATGCGAATGGACTTTGTTTGAATCCGTAGTGGAGAGTTACAAATGGAACAGAAGGAAAAAGCAATTAAGAATATAGCTGTTTTCGTATGCGGCATGGATGAGGAATACCCGTTTCAGATCATTCAGGGTATTAATCAGTTTGCCAGAGAGCATTCGATCAATGTGTCATATTTTGCTGCTTTTGGCGGGATCGTCAAAAGCAGCAGTTTTGACGCGGGTGAATACAGCATATTCAAGCTTCCGGATCTGTCCCTCTTTGATGGCGCACTGCTGATGACAAATACATTTTCAAATCCGGAGGTCAGGGATTCGCTGATCGAACGGGTTAAGAAGGCGGGGATTCCTTCGGTGATCTTTGAATGCAAGGATCACGAGACCTTCCATGATATCAGCATCAATAATTATTCTGTAATGAAGAAATTGGTGGAGCACCTGATCAAGGTGCATGGAGCCAGGGTATTTCATTACATTTCCGGGCCCTTTGCAAACCCGGAGGCAACGGCAAGATACAAGGCTTTCCGTGATGCATTATCGGAAAACGGGATTGAATTTGATGAGGAAAAACGCCTGTATCCCGGCTTCTTCCGGAGCTATGACGGAATTAAGGCAATCGAGGATTTTGAGAAATCCGGACTGGATCTGCCGGATGCTTTTGTATGTGCAAATGACAGTATGGCATTGACGGCCATGAGCAAGCTCCAGGATATGGGATACCGCATCCCGGAGGATGTCATCGTGACCGGATTCGATAACATTTTAAATGCACGAAACTCCTGTCCGACGCTGACTACCGTGAAAAGACCGCTTTATTATTCGGGCGAGAAATCCTGTGAGACGCTCTACGCCCTTATAAACGGGGAGGAGAGGCAAAGAAGTGTGGATCTGGAATCGGAGCCTGTTTTTGCGGAGAGCTGCGGATGCGGCGGAGAAGACGCGGAGAGCATCAGGGATTTTAAACGCGACATGTATCTCAGACTGACGAGAACCTATACCAGTGTGCACATGCTGAACCGTGTCATCGCAGAGCTGGCAGGGGCTGAGAATATCACAGAATGTGTCGGCGTGATCCGGAACATGCTGGGAGAGATCGAATGCGAAGATTTCGATCTGTGTCTGGTCAGCAACTGGGAAACTACCTATGATACGACGACGGATAAGGAGCATGCCCCGGATTATCCGGAGAAAATGACTGCTCCCCTGATCTGGAAGAACGGAGAGGGGAGAAGCGTGGAGGTTTTCGAGAGCCGCAGGCTCCGGCCGGAACCGCTTACGACAGGCGGAAATATCAGTTATTTTATTCCGCTTCATTTCGGACAGAGGATCCTGGGTTACTACATTATGACGAATACGGATTTCCCAATTACCAGTATTCACTGTCATACCATCGCAATGAGTATCGGAAATGCCATCGAGAGTATTTCCAAACTGAATGTACGTGATCCGCTCTGCGGCATTTACAACCGGAACGGATTTAATCATAATGCGGGATACATTTTCAGGGATTGTGTCATGAATGAAACGGAGCTTTCCGTGCTCTTTATCGACATGGACGGCCTGAAGAGTATCAATGATACCTATGGCCATAAAGAGGGGGATGCGGCGCTGAAGGATCTGGCGGATGCGATCCATTCCTCCTGCAGATCCGTGGACGTGTGCGGCAGGATCGGCGGTGATGAATTCATCGTGCTGGGAAAAGGAACCGGATTTGCGGATCAGTTTGAAGCCCGGATCATGTCCAAGCTGGAAAAGAAGGAACAGGAGCAGAACAGGCCGTACCGGTTGTCTGCCAGTGTCGGAAGCATCACGATCATCCCGAAGGAAACGGATACGCTGCTTGACCTGATCCAGAGGGCAGACGGTGTGATGTATGAGGTGAAGAAGAGGAAGAAGCATGTGCGGACACGATTACAACGCGGGTAGCTTCTGCCAATGTCCTTACTTTGCGGACGCTTCCTCTTCGTCGGGATTTGCCTGCTCCGGTGGGAGCGGGATCATGATATCCGTATAGAATTCCTTCCCTTCGTGATGGAAGTTTGCGATTCCGCCATGCAGTTCGACAACGGCTGTGATGGACTGAAGTCCGATTCCGCCTCCCTTTTTTCGGGTGGACAGATACCTGCCGTTTTTCTGAAGCGGATTTCCGTCAAATGAATTTACTGCAACGATATAGAGTTCCTTTTCCCGTTCCACATGCAGGGTTAAGGTCACATATTTCTTTCCTTCGGTCTGCGCAGCAGCTGCCAGGATCGAGTTTTCAAGGATGTTTCCGATCATGCTGCAGAATTCGGTGTTGGAAAGAGGCGTTCTGTTCGAAGGAGGAAGCTCGATCCGGTAATCGATCTCCACCTGCCGGGAGGTTGCCTCGGTCCGGTAATGGTTCAGCAACGCATTTAACGCGCTGTTTTTACAGTAGACATTGATCTCTTTCTCCGGAAGCGAACCGACATATTCCTTCAGATAACGGTTCAGCTCGTCCAGTTTTCCTTCCTCCGCCATCAGCTGGATGCTGCGGATGGTATGCTTGAAATCATGCCGGATCCGGCTGTTTTCTTCCATGTATTTCTGCTGCTTGATATAGGCGCGTTCCTGCATTTCCATAAGGTTTGTCTTGACCCTTAGATCTGACAGGGACAGCAGGCTTTTTACGATGTGATAGAAGATCGTTCCCAGGAGAAGCTCCATGGTAAAGATCGTAAACTGCAGAAGCACAAAGACCTTGAAAATGTTGTTGACGTGAAGTGTCTCATATTTAAGGGGAGTCATATACAGATTTGCAATGAGAAAGAGACCGGAGACGGGAAGCGTGATCCACCAGATCCGGTTTTCCTGCATATGATCGATCAGGAAGCATGCATACTTGCTGAGCAGATGGAACAGAAGAATGGTACCGAATGTGCAGAAAGCAAGATTATAAAGGCCGAATACCAGACAGGGTGTGGTTGCACTTCCGTCCGGATGATAAACGGCATCGATGGCATAGGCGAGATTTGAAAAAACGGAAATGATAACGCAGACAAAGAAAAATACGGAAAGCGCCTGCACAAAACTTGCGGTGACGATGCGCCGGTACACAAAAAAGTTTATGACCAGGATAAGCATCAGGACGATATTGAGATGAATATGGAAATACAGCCCGGCAAGAGCGCCGAGCGGAAGTGTCACGACGATAACAAGAAGAAGTCGGATCACGACCTTCTTCCGGTCATATCTCAGATGGTTTTTCATAGGTGCAAGGCACAGGATCCCTGCAGGTATTACGGGAAGAATAGATAAAAGGATCAGAAAATAATCACGGGTATCCATAAGTATTACCTCATTGGGGGGCTGTTCTCCGCAGCTTGGAGAACATATAGTTTCGGAAGGTCTGCTCAAGTTCCTTCCGCTTCTTTACATTGTACGGAAGGTATACGGTTTCGTTGATGATACAGACACCGTTGCCGAAATCCGTGACATAGTCCATATTTACCATGGTTCCGCGGTTGATCAGCAGAAAACGGCCGTCCTCCTGAAGCACTTCTTCGGCCTCGCTGAAGGTCATTCTGCTGGTATGTTCATTCATGTCTTTATCGGTGATGTGCAGATAGTGTCCGTTGGAGCGGATACCGACGATATCGTTGAAACGGATCCTGCATTCGGTCTTTTTATCCATGAAAACAAAGCATTTTCCGTCCTTTGTAACCTGATGGGTGATATCATCCATCAGACGGAAGATGCGATCCGGCTCTGCAGGCTTGATCACATAGTCAAAGGCATGCAGAGAAAAGGCAGATGGCATATGATCCGCACTGCTGGTAAGAAATACGATCAGTGCATCCGGATCTACGTTTCGGATCTGCCGTGCGATGTCCACTCCGTTCGTCTCATCAATATAAATGTCCAGAAAGATCGTGGTATATTTATAGCACGCATAGGATGAGAGGAAGGATTCGGAATCCGTAAACTGTTCAATTGTGATTTCAGACAGATGAAGAGAGGCGTAGTTCCGAAGGATCTCGTCCAGTTGTGCCATGTCCCGTTCATCATCGTCAATGATCGCAATATTCATGAAAATTCTCCGCTTCAATTCTTGAAAAATGCTTGTAACTACGGGGAAGAACGCCCTTTCCCGTTTGGTTTTCCATGGAAGAAGTATACTATATAGAGATCAAACAGGGAACACCGTTCGTGCCAAAATGGCGTCATTCGTGCCAAAGTTGCTTTTTGTGCCAAAAACCGGACTTATGTGGAAATGGTATTGCATTTTTTTTGGATTTGTATAAAATAAGCAACTGTAAAGCGTACTCAGCGTTTGAGCCGAAAGGGGAAATGAGGAATGGCGTCGGGCTTCAAAGTAAGAAAGCTTGTAACGGTCCGGGAGTACACGATTGAAGAGCTTTATGAGGCCATCAAGGATAAGCAGTTTACAGCAGGCCATCCGGAACTTACAAAGCGCGGCATGACGATGATCATCGCGTTTCCATCGCAGGACCGAAACAATCAGATATGGGTATCACCCGGACAGATGAAGAAAGCACCATACAGCAAATTCACTGTTGCGAAGAATGAAATTGCCGGGAAGGAAGATCCGGCAAAGAATGCGGCAGAGGGTGCCGTAGCGGAAGGATGGTCACGGATGTCACCGGCCATCGGAAATACGGTCAGTACAGCAGAGGAACTGGTAGTCACTACATATGAGGAACTCCAGAAGCTGGGACTGTAACATTAATCTAGTTCATCATTAACAAATGATAAATAAAAAATGGAGGTAAGGGATGATGAAGAAAGTAACAAAGAAACTGGCACTTGCTCTTGTAGCTGCTATGGTTATGGGTATGTGCCTCGTAGGATGCGGT
>CADBOV010000219.1 GCA_902796385.1 uncultured Lachnospiraceae bacterium | reverse complement strand
TTTTTTACCAGAGTCTGGGCTTCCTCCCTGGACAGATGATAAAGCTTTGCGATGACACTGTCGATCCGGTTTCCGCTGACGATGATCTCCTGATCCAGAAGCTTCGGAGCAAGCTCCTCCGGGATTTCGGAAAGCTCCGTCACGCTCACATGCGTATGTTTCACAAAGCCCAGAGATTCGCGGATGAAATCACTGACCGATTCGTGGACGAAAATGTATCCACGGTTTTCAATCAGAAAGATATCCCCGACCTTTTCACGCGTGATCCCCAGTCCGAGAACAGAACCGAGAAAATCACGATGCGTCAGCTTGTCCGCAAACTTCTCCTGCATCGCGGAAACCTCCAGAAGCCGGATGGGAAAGACCTTCGGATATCCCAGTTCCTCTTCAGAACCGAATCCGACGATGCACCGTTCACATTCCGGAGTTCCTCCGAACAGATCCGGTGAAGCATAAGAAAGCTCCCTCTTCATTTCCTGAAAGGTGCTGATCTCCGCCAGATTCAGAAAGTCCGTGAAGGTGTACTGTCCGGTATTATAAGCCCTGTCTGCCAATTCATTCAGGCGGTTTTTCAATTGCTTCTGATCTGCTTGATCCATGAATACACTCCTGTAAAACTTGCCTTTTTCGTTCTCCGTCGTGCTCCGAAAGAGGAGACGAAAAACCTGAGATGAGACCATCATGATTCGTAACGTCCCGTTTGTCAAGAGGATAAAACATGCACCTCTTCATTTGCGGAGAAGTACGGCCTTTCCCTGATCTGCAGGGCATGGCCGGATTCATATTCCGTTTACGGAGGGGAAACAATCAATATCTGATGCAAACAGTGATGCGGAACTGTTCTGGATCGATGCTGCAAACTGATCCGCGCCGGATGACCGGAAATAAGGACAACATATGACAAAAAATGTCGCGGAGAGTTAAACTTCGCGGCATTTTTTTAGGTGCTTTTTACTGGTGTTGAGGCCGGAAATGTGTTACATTATTGATAAGTGGGGAATGATATAAAACAATCAATTCTTATTTCCATATAGATTTTGAATTATGTATAGAAAACGGGGGCTAAGCTATGGCAGTGAATGAAGATAAAAAAACATCCTTTGCCGGACTGGCACTTGCATTGGCAGGAGACTGTGAAAGTATCTATGTGATTGATTCGGATGATGACAGTTACGTGGAATACTCTCCTCATGGTGCAGAAAAAGAGCTGGTTGTTCGTTCTTCGGGAGTGAATTTCTATGAGACTTTGAAACATAAATGCCGGGAACTGGTGTGGCCTGAGGATCAGGCACATTTCCTGAGAGCATTTCGGAAGGAACGTGTGACAAAGTTCCTGGAGAACGGGAAATCCTTTGATCTCAGGTATCGCCTTAACATCAATAACGAACCGCAGTATTACTATCTGAAGACCATACGGATGAACGATGGGAATGTAATAATCGGCGTGCAGAATGTGGACAGGCAGACCAGACGTGAGATGGAAGAGGACAGCGAGCAGGTCATCTTCAGTGAGATCGCGCAGTCTTTGGGAAGTATGTTCGAGGTGATCTATTATATCGACATCGAAACCGGAAAATACACGGAATACTGCGCGAGTCAGACATTTTCAGAGCTTGGTATAGCCAGTGAGGGAGAGGATTTCTTTAAGAATCTCCAGAATGATATAGAGCATCATATCTATCAGGATGACCAGAAGATGCTCCTTCGTGAGCTGCAAAAGGAAAATCTGCTTCAGACCTTGAAAGATCAGAACAGTTATTCCATCGTTTACAGACAGGTGCTGGAAGGAAGGCTCCAGTACGTAAATCTGTTTGTGTTCCGGCGCAATCCGGACGGTGATCACCTGGTCGTTGCGGTCCGGAATGTTGATTCCCAGGTTAAGCATGAAGAGCGGATTTCTTCCGAAAACCAGCTGCTCGGCGAAATCGCCATGGCTCTGGCTCAAAGATATGAAGTAATCTACCGGATCGATATCAAGACAAATGAATACACGGAAATAAGACCGAAAGAGAAGGACAGACGGTTCGGATCCGGAGAAAAAGGGAAGGACTTTTTCGAGGATACAAGAAAGAATATGATGACAGATGTGCATCCGGAAGATTATCCGGGCATGTCGGTTGCCATGCAGAAAGAGAGCCTTCTGAACAATCTGAAGGATAGCGGAAAACTGTTCCTGAATTACAGACTGGTTATGAACGGGAAGCCGGAGTATCATGCGCTTCTGGCCATTTTGCCGAAGGAAGACTCGGATCATATCATTATTGCGGTTGCAAATGTGGACGAGACAAGGCGGAAAGCGTATGGATTTGAGGAAGCGGCCGGAACTGCCACGAATATGCTCAACCGGGATCCGCTCACCGGTCTGAATAATAAGAGGTACTATGTTCAGTCCGAGATACATTTGGATAACCGGATCGGAAATGAGCCGGATCTGGCATTTGCGATCGTTTCCTGCGATGTGAACGGATTAAAAGATATTAATTCTACCGAGGGACGTAAGGCAGGAGATCAGTACATCATTGATGCGGCGGAAATGTTGAAGGGTGTCTTCAAAAACAGCAGCGTCTTCCGTGTGGGAGGAGATGAATTCATCGTCCTTCTGTTCGATAAGGACTACGAGGAACGGAGACTACTGATCAATAAGCTGATCGATATCCAGGTATACCACAGAGAATGCGGAAAAGTCACGGTGGCTTACGGTATGGCTGAATTTGATCCGGAACATGACATACGTGTTCAGGATGTGGTTAAGCGTGCCGATAAGGCCATGAAGGTGAATAAGGATTCTCTCAGAGGACTGATCCCGAAAACGAAACCCGGAGACACGGAAAGACTCATCACACTTTCTGCGGATGCAAAAACACAGCAGTTCTATGAGCTGTATGTTCAGATGGTGTCGTCCATGACGGATGTGACCGGAAATGTTGCAATTCATGTGCCCGAGATCGAAAAGCTGCTGATCAAGATCTCAAACATGTACCGCCTCTCCAAGGGTGTTACCCGTGTTTACCGGAATCCGCAGGAGGAAGCTGCAGGCGGTGGAGAGACATTATGCTGCTTTGATACCGGATTCGAAGGAAAAGAAGTGCTCTCTCTCCGGGTCGTAACCAGCGTGATGTCGATCGCGACCATGACGGTGTATATGAGGCCGGATGAAAAACCGCTGTCGGATGAAGAATACTGGCAGGTGGAACTTGTGATGCGTACCACCCTCAGTTACATCAGCAGAAACCGGCTGAAGAATATCGTATATGATCTTGCATACTATGATGATAACGGTTATCTCAATCACAGAAGCTACTTTAATCATATCATGAAGATCCGGAATGAGATCGGCGGAATGGTTGCTGTTATGTATAATCTGCTCCATTTCTCCCAGGTGAATCAGGAACTGGGAAGAAAGACCGGGGATCTGGTCATGCGGAATCATTTCGAGGGATTTCGGAAGATAATCGGGGAGAAAGGTATCGTCTGCCGGCTCGGCGGAGATAACTTCGTAGCGCTTTTCGGTCGTGAGAGAATGGGACCGGCGTTCGAATACCTGATGGATGCTCCCGTTGTTTACGATCCTGAAGACGGAAGAACGGTGAGCATCAGCACAAGTGTCGGTGCATACAGGATCCCGAAGGATCTGGTGGTGGATAATCCGGGTCAAATCATGGAGTGTCTGATCGTTTCCTACGGCTCAGCGAAGCATGGAGGAAAAGAAAGAATCGTATTCTATGATGATTCGCTGATCTCTTCCAGAGAAAGAACCATGAGGGTGCAGAGAATGTTCCCGGATGCCTTGAAGAACGAAGAGTTCAAGGTATACTACCAGCCGAAGGTTCATACGGGAACCGGTGAGGTTATCGGTGCCGAGGCGCTCTGCCGGTGGTTCCATAACGGAGAAATGATAAATCCGGGTGCATTTATTCCTGCACTCGAGGAAACGGATGATATCTGTAAACTGGATTTTTATATGCTGGATCATGTATGCCGGGATATCCGTAAATGGATCAATCAGGGCAGGAAAACGGTCCGGATCTCGGTAAACCTGTCAAGAAAGCATATGCTGAACCGGAATCTGGTGGAGCAGCTGCTTAAGATCATTGATAAACATAATGTTCCGCACAGTTGTTTAGAGATCGAGCTTACGGAAACAACGACGGACGTGGCCTTCAGTGATCTGAAGCGTGTTGTTACCGCACTGCAGGGAGAAGGGATCTATACATCCGTGGATGATTTCGGAATCGGCTATTCGTCCCTGAATCTGATCCGTGAGCTTCCGTGGAATGTGCTGAAGGTGGACAGAAGTCTTCTTCCGTTGGAGGAGGATGAACCGGACAGCGTTGACAGTATCATGTTCCGTAATGTGATATCGATGGTAAATGAACTCGGAATCGAATGTATCGTAGAAGGTGTTGAAACAGAGAAACAGCTTCAGATCCTTCGCGAGAATGAATGCTATTATGCACAGGGATTCTTCTTTGACCGGCCGCTTCCGGTAGGTCAGTTCGAGGAACGTATGACCATCGGATTCTATGAGATCAACCTGTAGACCGGATGATTGTCGGAAATGACCGGGAATTATGAGAATGACCGGGGATGACTGAGAATTACCCTGAAAAAATAACAGAAATGCAAGCAGAAGATAAGAAAAAGAAACAAAAGAATCAACTGAATAGTGCTTGGGGCAGACGTCGTCTGATGCTTGTGTTTATGGCTGCTGTATTGCTGGTGTCCGTCATCTTCACAAGGTCTGCAGTTACATTTGCAGATGAAACCGGTACGGAAGCCGGAGCAGACGGCAAGACGGTGACGGGTACGGAAGCCGGAGCAGATGGCAAGACGGTGATGGGAGCGGACAGCAAGGCAGGTGCCGGAAACGAGACAAATACCGGTAAGGGGAAAACGGTACGGGCCGGCTGGTTCGAGTCCAATTTCTTCCAAAAGGACAAGTACGGCAGACGTTCCGGATACGGGTATGAGTATCAGCGCAAGGTTGCGGCATACACCGGCTGGAAGTATGAGTATGTCGAGGGAACCTGGTCGGATCTTCTCCAAATGCTGAAGGATGGAGAGATCGATATCCTGACGGATGTTTCCTATATGGAGGAACGAACGAAGGAAATGCTTTATACATCGTCTCCTATGGGAAGCGAATCGTACTACGTGTATGTGCCCAGAAACAGCAAGGATATCAGGGAAGAAGATACCTCCTCCCTGAACGGAAAACGTGTGGGCGTCGATAAGACGAGTATACAGGAGGGATTGTTCACTGAGTGGGCAAAGGTACACGGGATCAAAGCAGATCTGATAGAGATCTCCGTTACCCAGGAAAAAGCAAAACAGATGCTGCAAAGCGGGGAAATGGATGCATATGTAATGCTGGATTCCTTTGGCGATGCAGGATTGTTCGAGCCTCTCTGGAAGGTCGGGTCCGCCGATTTCTATTTTGCGGTAAGTAAAAACAGGGAAGACCTGCATAAGGAACTGGATGATGCACTCGGCAAAATCCAGGATGAAAACAATAATTACAACAATGAATTATATGATAAATACATGGCGGGTTCCGGCTCCAATCATTATCTCAGTCTGACGGAGCAGGAATGGCTGGCCGGTCATGGAAAGATCCGGGTGGGATATCAGGATTCCTATCTGGCCTTCTGTGCAAAGGATGAATCTACCGGAGAACTGACCGGTGCCTTGAAGGATTATCTGGCATATGCATCCACCGGTCTGGAAAATGCGGAACTGGAATTTGAACCGGTCTGCTATCCGACATCTTCGGCTGCGTTGGAGGCCATGAAACGAGGCGAAGTGGATTGCGTCTTTCCGTCAAACCTTACCGACTATGACGGGGAAGAGATCGGTGTTGTTATAACACCGCCGCTTATGACCACGGAAATGGATGCGGTCATTCGTGCCGATGAACAGAAGGAATTCATCAAGAAGAAGGATGTGACCGTAGCGGTAAACCAGGGGAATACAAATTACGAAATGTTCCTGAATGATCATTTCCCGGGTTGGAAGGTTGCATATTTTAAAGATACACCGGAAGGACTGGATGCGGTGGCTGCCGGAAAGGCAGACTGTGTTATCATCAGTAATTACCGGTTCAGTAACATTTCCAAACAGTGTGAGGAACTTCACCTGACCACGGTCTATACCGGAGTGAATATGGATTACTGCTTCGCGGTCTGCGAAGGGGAAAGCGAGCTGTATTCCGTTCTTTCCAAGATCACCTTCGTGGTTCCGAAGGCAACGACAAATGCGGCGCTGACCTACTATTCCATGGAGGATGTGAAGGTTGGTTTCCTGGATCTGATCAAGGATAATATCGGCTTGGTTCTTCTGGTGGTCGGTCTGGTAGTGCTTATCATTTTCCTGCTTCTGATCCGAAGCATCCGTGCCGAGAAGAAAGCGGCCAAGGAGCATCACCTGGTTAAGGATCTGAATCGAAAGGTTTTTGTGGATGCCCTTACCAATGTCCGGAATAAGGGGGCATTTACCGAATATGTAAAGAAGCTTCAGAAGAAGATCGACAAGGGGGGCGATGTTGACTTTGCCATGGGCATGCTCGACTGCGACAACCTGAAGAAGATCAACGATGAGTACGGACATGACAAGGGAGATATTTATCTGAAGGGTGCGAGCCGGCTGATCTGTCATGTGTTCCGATACAGTCCGGTCTTCCGGATCGGCGGGGACGAATTCGCGGTTGTCCTGGAAAATGAAGATTACCGGAACATGGAGGGTGTGATCAAGTCCTTCTACCGCCGGAAAAAGGAGATCTGTTCTCTGGCGGAAAATGAATGGGATGAGGTTCGTATCTCCATGGGAATCGCCACATATGACCCGGGACAGGATGATAACCTGTATGATACGATCCGCCGTGCAGATAAGATCATGTATGAGAATAAACGCATCGGGAAGAAAATCGAGGGAAAGGATGCATGACGGCTGTTCCGGCCGCAAGCATCCGTCCCGGATGGATCTTGCGATGCGTTTCTTTATCCCGGGTGACGGGAGCAGGTTTCAATTTGAATTTAATATATGTTTAATAAGTTCCTTCTATAATGACCTTAAGATGAAGAGAGTCAGGAAGGGGACTTATTATGAACGAACAGA
>CADBOV010000218.1 GCA_902796385.1 uncultured Lachnospiraceae bacterium | reverse complement strand
AGTCAGACAATGGCATAATTGCGATGTCTGGCTCGTTTTCGACTAATTCCCAGCCTTTTCTTATGTTCATTTGCAAGCGATCTGATCTTCATGCCCATAGTCAGCTCAATTACCGCGTTGGGAAGCCTGGTGCCGCTGGGGCGGCCATGGGATTGCCCGACCGTAGGGAGGGAGGGCCCCGTGGTCCCGAACGTAGTGAGGGATATGCTACGCGAAGCGTAGCCACGGATGCGAAGCATACGTGCATGATTGTGCGAAGCACAAGCATGATACGGTACCCGTGGCTAAGGCGCGAGCCGGGCCGAGAAAGGCACTACGGTTCGTCAGTAAAGGCGCCGAGGTTAATTAATAAGAATTGTGCCAACAACAATCTGATGGTGTTCGCATGCTACGCGTATGTTGAAAAATTAAGGAAGATGATTTATGATATTGATTGATAGATTTTTAAGAAATGAGGTGACACTATGAAGAAATTCAAACTTGGAATGGCACTTGTTCTGACTGCGTCCATGCTTCTGCTCTCTGCATGCGGAGATAAAAAGGATTCCACCTCGGCAGAGACCGAAGCAACGACCACGGCAAAGACCGAGGCTGCTACGGAGGAAGGACCCGGCAAGGAAGTCATGGTGGGCGGCTGGTCTGTGAATGACAGCATCATCAAGGCGGTACTGACCGATGAGTCAAAAAAGGCATTTGATGCGGCAATGGAATCCTATAACGGAATTGCCATGGAGCCCGCGGCGCTGCTTGCAACACAGGTGGTTGCAGGTACAAACTATACCTTTATCGCAAAGGCAAAGGAGATTCCGGAGAATGCACTTTCCGGATGGTACTTTGTGGTTGTTTATCAGGATCCGCAGGGTGCTTCAAGCGTGACATCCGCAAAAGAGATCAGTATTACGGAGCCGAAAACAACACAGGATGCAAAGGCTTCCGGAGAACTTTCCGGCGGAATCGAGGTTGTGGATGTTAAGGAAACAGGAACACTTCCTGAGGATGTAAGCGGATACTTTGCAAAGGCAGCAGAGAAAAATATGGGATTAGAGCTTACACCGGTTGCATTACTGGGCTCGCAGGTTGTAGCAGGAAAGAATTATAAGATTCTCTGCCAGGGCGCAACCGTTACGGCAGAACCGGTAAAGTCACTTTACTTCGTAACCCTGTATGTGGATCCCCAGCATGAAGCAGAATTCTCTTCAATCGATGCGGTTGATATAGCAGCATACACACATCAGTAAAACAAAATAGAAAAAGAAAGCAGTTTCGTCGGCAGTTCCACGGAACTGCTTTTTTTTAGTGAATAAAAAGGGATTTCATGGTATCATATAGGAAGTTGGGAGGTTTTCAACATGCAGGGTAAAATTGTGAAAGAAGCGGAGGAAGAACTCTTCCGTTTGCAGGATTTAAAATACAGGGAAATGCAGGTCCGGACGATCCCTTCCGCCGCTCCGGAAACCCTGATCGGAGTGCGTACACCGGAACTCCGGAAATATGCAAAAGAGCTTTCGAAACGGGAGGATGTTTCTGAATTTCTGGATGCGCTTCCGCATCAGTTTTTCGATGAAAACCAGCTTCATGCATTCATTCTTTCGGAGATGAAGGATTATGATACATGTATGGCAGGTGTGGAGAAGTTCCTGCCTTTTGTGGATAACTGGGCAACTTGTGACCAGATGTCGCCGAAGATATTTAAAAAGCATAAGACAGAGCTTCTGAAGAAGGTACGGAAATGGATCCGGTCGAAGAAGACCTACACCATCCGGTTCGGGGTGGGGATGCTGATGGAACATTTTCTCGGAGAAGATTTTGATCCGGAATATCCGGAGCTGGTGGCATCGATCCGGTCAGAAGAATATTACGTGAATATGATGATCGCATGGTATTTTGCAACAGCGCTGGCAAAGCAGTACGAAGCGGTGCTTCCGTTCATAAAGGAGAAGAAGCTGGAACGCTGGACGCATAATAAGACGATCCAGAAGGCAGTGGAAAGCTACCGCATTACACCGGAGCAGAAGGAATATCTCCGGACGCTGAAGATAAAATGACATTTGGAATCATGGAGGGCGTTCATGTCAACACGAAAGCAGAGAATCGATGTATTTCGGGATACGCAGGACTGGATATTTGAGGATCCGGATCTTTTTGCGGCTCTGGATGCGGCAAAGCAGAATACGGAGGTTTTCTTTGAAGAAGACTACCCCATGTTTGATGCCAGGAAGAAAAAGCAGAATACGGAGATCACTGTGACCCGGGACAAAAGCTTTCAGGCTGCCATGAGGCTTCATAAAGAGAAGCCGTATACGAAGATCGCGGTCATGAATTTTGCAAATGCATTTCACCCGGGAGGCGGAGTGACCAGTGGATGTACGGCACAGGAGGAAAGCCTTTGCAGGATATCCACCCTGTATCCGTTGCTTGCCAGACCATCGTTAAAGCAAAGCTATTATAAATACCATAATGATCTGAACAGTGTGAAGGCTACGGATGCGCTGATCTACACGGAAGGGGTTGTGATCTGCAAGACGGATGATGATCTTCCGGTCCGCATGCCGAAGGAGGACTGGGTTACCGTTGACGTGATTACGATAGCGGCACCGGATCTGAGAAAGTATAAAAATCCGCATGTCCCGATCTCAAAGGGCGGATCCTATATGAGTAAGGCTGAGCTTTTCGCCTGCCACGTGAAGCGGGCGATCCATATGCTGACCTGCGCCGCAAGCAAAAATGCAGATGTTCTGGTGCTTGGAGCCTTTGGCTGCGGGGCATTTGAAAATGATCCGCAGGTGGTTGCAAGAGCGTATAAAACTGCATTGGAGGAATTTCCAAAGGTGTTTATGAAGGTGGAGTTTGCGGTTTACTGCTCGGAAGAAGACAGCAGGAACTACGACATTTTCAAGGAGATACTTGAGGAAAAATAAGAGAATAAAAAGGTAACAAAAGGAGTACGGGAAGGAGTTTTTATGTACGCAGCAATTGATTTTACCGCGGATATGGTTTCGTATTCATACTTTGACGGGAGCGAAGTGGTAACGGATACACTTCGGAACACCATCGGATTCCGGACACCGGATCTGTTCCGGGATGACGGAGCAATGGGTGCGCTGGTCCGGGTGGTAAAGGACATGATCGAATTCACGATCGGAGGAATGCTCTCGGACATCATCTGCACGGTTCCCGCGTACTGCAGCTACATGGAAAGGGAACGCCTCAAAAAAGCTGCCTCGGTTTGCGGAATGAATGTCAAAAAGGTGATAAGGGGATCGATGGGCTCTGCATTTCAGCTGTTCCAGAAATCTGATCCGGTGAGAAAGACGGTTGTTCTCTGCAGCATTCATTCGAACTACGGTGAGATTCTGGTTTATAAGATGGACGGGGACGTTCTTCAGGTTACGGGTTCCACCGTCGTGCAGTTTGAGCCCGATGCCGCAAAAGAGGATAAGGAAAAGACGCAGCAGAGGATCCGGTCGGAGCTTAAGGCGCTATACAGCGAAAACTCCATGTCCTTCGGGGAAAAGGACGAGACGATCTATGTTTCATGCGATGAAAATGTGGAGCTGATCGGAGAACTGTTCGCGGTAACGCTGGAGGAGTGCATCGGAAAGAGCGCGGTTACATTTCAAAATGCACCTTCAACAGGCGCGTTTTATCACCTGATGAAGACGGAATCCTATGAGAGTGACCGGATCAGAAAATGCTTCTCGGTTGACTGCTGCACGGAAGGGATCAGCATCGTGTCGGGCGTAAATGATGAGCTGAAGGAAGTGTTTAAACGCAACACTCCGCTTCCGGCGCAGAATACGGTGGATCTGATGATCTCATACGATAACATCCTTTGCTTCTATGCGGGAAACTACGTGAACCGGCAGTATGATGAACCGATCGGAACCTGCAGGATACCGGAAGCCTACAGAGGGCAGAAGATCCATGTGAAGATCACACTGAATGAGGAAGCAACCATAGAATATGCAGTGCTGGATGCGTCGAAGCAGATCATTTATCCGAGACGCGCACTCAGCTGACGCAGGAGAAAAGTCAAAAGGAGGAAGAAAAAATGCCGTTTATTAATTCAAAGATCACATTGAAACTGAGTGATGAGAAGAAGGAATCCATCAAGGCGAAGCTGGGGGAGGCTGCCATGCTGATCGGAAAACCGGAAAGCTATCTGATGGTAGGATTTGAGGATGAGTACTGCCTCTACTTTGCAGGGGAGAAGCTGGAAAAGGGAGCATTTATCTCCGTGGATATCTTCGGATCACCGAATTCTTCCGCATTTGACCGGATGACCGAGAGGATCTGTGAGATCTATCAGGAGGAGCTGGACATCCCCGGAAATCATATCTATGTAGAATACCGGGCCACAAAGGACTGGGGATGGAACGGAAGGAATTTCTGACGAGAGGCAGAACCGGAAAAGAAAAACTATGGACGAGATGAAGCGTTTAAAAGAAGTGGTGGAGCGGCTCCGGGCGGAGGACGGTTGTCCCTGGGACCGGGCGCAGACCCACGGAACATTGAAAACCACCTGCATCGAGGAGGCTGCGGAGGTGATCTGCGGCATCAACATCCTTGAGGAAACCGGGGATCCCGGGAATCTCAGGGAGGAACTCGGGGACCTTCTGCTACAGGTCGTTTTCCATGCGGTGATCGCGGAGGAAGAGGGGCTCTTTACCCTGGACGACATCGCGAAAACCGTATCCGAGAAAATGATCCGCCGTCATCCGCATGTATTCTCAGGTGCGGAATATGCGACAGACGAGGAAAGGCATGTTGCATGGGAGGAGATCAAGAAGGCGGAGAAGGAAGGGAAGGAATGGCAGGAGCCGTATCTGAAGGCGGCGATGGATGAAGCAGGTGAACTGATCGGGAAAGCAAAGAGAAGAAAAGGGTTTGAGTAGAACCTGCTGAACAGTTTTTGATCATTAAAGTATGGGGGTATCGTAAATGAAAGAAATGAGTCAGGAGGTGGCATTTGTCGCATGTGCGGGAAGTGCCGCAGGAAAGAAACGATTTGCAGGGATGAACTGCAGCTCCTGCGCGGAGGCCGTGTCCTGCGGCTTCGAGCGGGGAGAATGTAAGAGCGGATGCGTAGGCGTCGGGTCCTGCATTTCCGTTTGTAAGCAGAATGCGCTCCGCATGGAGGACGGAAAGCTGATCGTGGACCGGGAACTCTGTGACGGATGCGGAGACTGCGCAGCTCCGGATGTCTGCCCGCAGGGACTGATCCGTATGATCCCGCGGAAGGCAACAAACTTCATTCCCTGTTCCTCTACGGAGGAGGAAGAGGAAGTGGTACGGAAGACCTGCGGCTACGGCTGTATCGCCTGCAGCGAGTGCGTACGTGCGTGCCCGAAGGGTGCTGTATCCATCATCGAGAACCATGCGGTGATCGACTATGACAAATGTGCCGGCTGCGATGCCTGCACCATAAAATGCCGGAAGAAGATCATCGTGGATACGCTCCATGACCTGACGAAGATAAAGGAAAAGGTTGCTTTTGTCCGCTGCTCCGGCGGGAAAAAGGCACAGGAGAAATATAAATCCATGGGTATCCAGAGCTGCGTGGAGGCTGCGAAGCAGGATGCAAAGGCACTGGGGCTCTGCACCACCGGCTGTCTGGGACAGGGCAGTTGTACTGCAGTGTGCAGGTATGACGCCATTTCCATCGTTGACGGAACGGCCTATGTGGATCCTGAGAAATGTGTGGGCTGCCGGGACTGTACATTTGCATGTCCGAAGGGACTCATCACCATTGTTCCTTACAAGGGAATGAAGCAGGTTCCCTGCTCATCTACGGATGATTATGAAGATAAGCGCAAGGTCTGCGATTCCGCCTGCGTTGCCTGTGAAGACTGTAAGGCAAACTGCCCCAACGGCGCGATCTACATGGAAGAGAAGCATGCGGTTGTGGATCCGGAGCTTTGCGAGAACTGCAACATGTGCCAGTATGTCTGCATGTACAACGTGATCCGGGAACAGAGTGTACCGGAGTACATTTACGCACAGAGGTCTGCCCTGGAGAATGAAGCGCTGGATAATGAGACCTCCGGAAAAACAGCCGGAAAAGAAGAAACCGGGAAAGGAGGAAACCTGTAATGAGAAAGATTAAAACCATGGACGGAAATACGGCTGCGGCTCATGTGGCCTATGCATTTTCTGAGGTTTCCGCAATCTACCCGATCACACCGTCTTCTCCCATGGCGGAGAGTATGGACGAATGGGCCGCTGACGGCCGGAAGAATCTCTTCGGAGAACAGGTAAGGATCATTGAAATGGAATCCGAGGGCGGTGCGGCAGGTGCTGTACACGGATCCATTACGGCGGGTGCGTATACGACTACATTTACCGCGTCCCAGGGACTTCTCCTGATGATCCCGAATATGTATAAGCTGGCCGGAGAACAGGTTCCGGCGGTATTCCATGTGGCTGCCCGCGCGCTGGCTACACATGCACTTTCCATTTTCGGAGATCATTCCGATGTTATGGGATGCCGGCAGACAGGCTTTGCCATGCTCTGCTCCAACAATGTACAGCAGGTTATGGATCTTGCGGCAGTGGCACATCTTTCCACCATCGCCGGAAGACTTCCGATGATGCATTTCTTTGACGGATTCCGGACGTCCCACGAATACCAGAAAATTCAGGTGTGGGATTATGACGAGCTGGGAACCATGGTGGACTGGGATGCGGTGAAGAGATTCCGTGAAAATGCACTGAACCCGAACCATCCCCATCTGCTGGGCTCTGCGGAACAGCCGGAGACCTTCTTCCAGCACAGGGAGGCCTGCAATCCTGCATACATCGATACGGTGGATATCGTTGAGAAATACATGAACATGGTCAATGAAAAGATCGGAACATCCTATAAGCCGTTTAATTACTACGGTGCAGCGGATGCAACCGAGGTGATCGTTGCCATGGGTTCCGTCTGTGACGCAGCGGAGGAAGTGGTTGATTACCTGAATGCAAAGGGTAAAAAAGTCGGTATCGTAGAGGTTCATCTCTATCGTCCTTTCTCGGCAAAGCATCTTATGAATGTGCTTCCGGAGACAGTACGGAAGATCGCGGTTCTGGACCGGACCAAGGAGCCCGGAGGAGCAGGAGAACCGCTCTATCTGGATATCTGTGCTGCCCTCAGGGATTCAAAGTGGAAGGACTGCCTGATCACCGGCGGCCGCTACGGTCTTGGTTCCAAGGACGTTCAGCCGGGAGATATCCAGGCTGTATTCGAGAATCTCTGGAGCGATGCTCCGAAGAAGGAGTTCACCATTTCCATTACCGATGATGTGACAAATCTGTCCCTGCCGGTAACCTCCAATCCGGATGTGGCACCTGAGGGGACTGTGGCATGTAAATTCTGGGGTCTGGGCGCGGACGGTACCGTCGGTGCAAATAAGAACTCCGTCAAGATCATCGGTGATCATACAGAGAAATATGTACAGGCATATTTCCAGTATGACTCCAAGAAGTCCGGCGGCGTGACCATTTCCCATCTCCGGTTCGGGGATAATCCCATCAAGTCCACCTACTATGTAAAGCAGGCGGATTTCGTGGCATGCCATAACAGCGCATACCTTACAAAATATGACATGGTGCAGGATGTAAAACCCGGCGGATCCTTCCTCCTGAACTGCGTATGGTCGGATGAGGAACTGGAACAGCATCTTCCTGCAAAGGTGAAGCGGTACATTGCAGAGAACGGAATTAAATTTTATACCTGTAATGCCGTGGATATCGCGAAGAAGGTAGGACTGGGAGCAAGAAGAACGAACTCGGTTCTGCAGGCGGCTTATTTCACCATCGCAAAGATCATTGACATCAATGAAGCGGTTGGCTACATGAAGGACGCCATCGTGAAGACTTATTCCCGTAAGGGACAGAATATCGTGGACATGAACTGTGCGGCCGTT
>CADBOV010000217.1 GCA_902796385.1 uncultured Lachnospiraceae bacterium | reverse complement strand
TTCTGTCCTCCTTAGCAGTGCGCGTTATATGTGTATAACTTTTGTTAGATATGTATAATTACATGGGTGAAGCATACTATTTCTTGTGCATTTTTTATGCTCATATGTTCATTTGTTCATATGATACAAGCAGATAATACTCCATACTCTTATGAATGTCAAGCAACAAATTCGTTTTTTTTAAACGAAGCAGAGTAAGCAGGAGCATACCCGGTACCGCAGATCCGGCAGGCGGAAGATTCCGGAATGCCTCAGATCCGGCAGGCAGAAGATTCCGGCCGCGAAAAGTGGATTGCATCCCCCGCGGGTTCTATTGTATAATATGTATTCGGATAGTTGCGGGATGACACCGTCTTCCTGCAGAACGAACATCCTGAAATAAGGAGGACGTCATGTCAGAAGATAAAATCAAAACGGATGCCCCCGAGGCAGCCGCAGCAGATGAAGTGAAAGACAATGAATTTGAAGATCTGGAGGGTGATGATCTGCAGCCTATCGTTGCGACCAAAATAAAGAAACCCATGTCCTCATTCGGCATCGGTCCCCTCTTCGGTCTTATTTCCATCGGCTTAACGGTTCTTGCGATCCTGCTCAGAGATAAATGGATCTTCGAATCCGGTGTACCGTCTAATAAGATCCTCCGGTACATTTACCTGGGACTTGGAATTGCACTGGCTGTGATCGCATTTTTCATTTACATCAACGCGCTCTTCAATTCAAGGATCGGCGCTCATATCAAGGCCGGCAAGCTTTGCAAGGAAGGCATTTACGGATGGACACGGCATCCGGTCTACACCGCGATCCTGCTTGCATGCACCGGCGCGCTGTTCATTTCCGGAAATGTATATATGTATGTTCTTCCCATTCTTTTCTGGATTCTCCTGACCCTGCTGTTAAAGAAGTTTGAGGAGAAAAAACTGATCGAATTCTTCGGAAAAGAATATCTGGATTACATGGCATCGGTCAACCGGGTCTTCCCGAAACCGCCGTCAAAAATCTGAATCCAACGGCCGGATAAAAACAGGAGAGATGATACGAACTTCTATCATCTCTCCTGTTTTTCTATTGCAAATCATTCGCCCTGCTGCAGATACTTCTCGATCATCCGCAACTCTTCCGGGTTCAGGCAGTTCGGAAACGCCGCATCCCCTTCCGTCATCCGGATCACATCTTCCAGGTCATACCACTTGACGGTTTCAACCTCGGATGCCTGCAGGGATAACTTTGTTTCATCCACATTTCCCCGGTAAATGTAAATATGACTGATCTGATGATCCGGCCACATTTTGCCGTAGAACGGTTTATCCGTCTTTCGCCTGGTAAAGCCCACCGGAAGAAGCTCCGAAGCATCCGCCGTGATCCCCAGTTCTTCCTTCAGTTCCCGGACAGCCGCAGGCAGTTTTTCATCTCCTGCCGCAATATGTCCTGCCGATGAAATATCCCAGCAGCCCGGATTGGAATCCTTATTCCGGCTTCTCCTTTGCAGGAGGACTTCCCACTTTCCGGATGCGGTTTTACGGACCACCCACATGTGAACCGTTGCATGAAGCAGACCCAGCATATGCGCCGTATCCCGCTCCTGAACAACCCCGCTGGGAGTTCCGTCCTCACCCAGGATATCCAGAAGCTCCATTTCCTTTCCGTCCAGCGCCGCCTGCCGGAGCACGCCCTTCTCGTCATAGACAAGCATCAGGGAAAAGAACGGCCGCTCCTCTTCCAGAAGCCGGAAGAAAAGCTTATCACCGGCCCAGAGTTCCAGGTCATATACATCCTTCTTCGGAACCCATTCCAGCGCGCCTTCGTCGCATTCCTTTATCTCTCCGGTAAATCCGTCCGCCGTATAAAGCGCCATATACTCCAGGCACTGATCGCCGGCCACAAAGGTAACCAGCCCGCGGAACCGGTAACTTGTAAGCGTAAGTCCGGTTTCTTCCAGGACTTCCCGCTTCAGACATTCATCCGGACTTTCCGTCCCTTCAAAATGGCCCCCGATCCCAATCCATTTATCTTTATTTATGTCATGCTCTTTTTTGATCCGGTGAAGCATCAGATAGCAGTCGTCTTTTTCGATGTAACAAAGCGTTGTCAGCTCCGGTATCATTCCGTTCTCATCTCCGTTTCATTTTCCGTTGTCATTCCCGCTGTCATTTCCGGTGCCATACCCGATGTCATTTCCGCTGCCATCTCCGCTGTCATTCCAGCCGGTACTCCGGTTGCCATTTCCGGCACCATTCCCGTCGCCATCTGGGTTGCCGTCTCCGAATCATCCATAAAATCCGGATCCTCCGGCTCTTTGATCAGCTCGATATCCTCTTCACGCATATCCTTCTCACGGTTCAGGGCATCATAGATACACGGAACCACAACCAGCGTAAGCAGTGTACCGTAAACCAGACCGCCTACAACTACGATGGCCATCGGCTGTGACATTTCCGTACCACGTCCCATACCGATTGCCATGGTCGACATGGAAATGATGGTTGTAAGCGCAGTCATGAGAACCGGACGAAGACGTGTCTGTGCGGATTCCACGATCGCATCCTTTTTCGCTTTACCTTCTCTCCGGAGCTGGTTTACATAATCAACCAGCACGATACCGTTATTTACGATGATACCTGCCAGCATGACAAATCCGATCAATGCGATAACCGAAACCTCATTACCGGTCAGCCAGAGGGCCATGAAACCACCCGTAAATGCCAGCGGAATGGTAAACATGATAATGAACGGTGAAAGTAGACTCTGGAACTGTGCCACCATGATCAGATAGATC
>CADBOV010000216.1 GCA_902796385.1 uncultured Lachnospiraceae bacterium | reverse complement strand
TAATCTGAGTGATGTGCAGAAATCCATCGATAAAATGGTCGGACTTCAGGATGATTATTCGGCGCTGATCATTACCAAGGACGGAAGGATTGTCGGATATTCCGACATGTCCTACGTGGGATTATATGTGGAGTCCAGTCTTCCGGAATACAATTATGTGGTAGATAAGGTTGTTTCCTCCGGTGTGCATGACAATTTCACCGAGATCGTCGGGGACAAGGAAGTGACGGTCTTCAGTACGGAAACGAATAACGGCTGGTATCTGATCCTTGCAGCAAACCAGCATACCCTGTACTGGGATACCTATCGGGAGATTTTTGTCCGGTCCCTGATCCTGGTAGGCATGCTGGTGGTGATCATTTCACTGTATGTCATCGGTGCGCTGAACCGTTCCAAAGCGGAGAAGGCGTTGGAGGCAAAGGATGAATTCCTTTCCAATGTATCACAGGAATTAAGGGAACCGCTGAACCGGATCGTTAACCTGAGCGGCTCCGAGCATCTGGAGAACAGTGTGGATATCCAGGAAAGCATGGACCGGATCAAGGAATCCGGACTGCAGCTGGACGGCATGCTTGAGAATCTTTTCTCCTACAGCATGATGGTGCAGGGGCAGAAGAGGGAGCATGAGGAGAAAAAGAGGAAGCAGGACATTTCCCGTACGGTAAGGATCGCCCGGATCTTTATCGTTATTTTCCTTGTGCTTATCATGGGGATCAATGTCTTTCTGAATATTCGCCAGGCATCGAATAACGCGAATCTTTCCATGACCATCGAGTCACAGAACTATGCAAACCACGTGACCAACTGGCTGGAGGAGCAGAAAACGGTTCTGGATATGTATGTGGATTTCATTGAGGTAAATCCGGATATCCTGAATGATTACGATAAATGTGTGGACTGGATGAACGGGGTTGCCAAGGGACATAAGGAGATATCCGTCTGCTATATGGCGAATCCCCATGCAAAAACCCCGATCATCATGAATAACGGCTGGAAGCCCGGCGCAGGCTGGAAAGTGGAGGACCGTCAGTGGTATAAGGATACCATCCGGTCAGAGGAAGGCTTCAGTATTTCCGCTCCGTATATGGATGAACAGACAGGCCTCTACTGTATGACGCTGTCCAGAGTGGTTTACGGACCGAAGGGAGAGTTCCTGGGCGTTTAAGATAAAGAATACTTTATCGATAAGCTGATCCAGATCCTGGGTGAGAATTACGAGACCTATAACTATGCATTTCTGGCGGACAGCACGGGAAGGATCATCAATCATCCCAACAAGGCCTATGAGATGTCGGACGTTCAGACCGTAAACGTTACGGATACGGTTTACAGGGATGTGCATGATGATACGAAAATGGATACGCTCCGGGACTACGATAATACGCTGGTTCTGGTGAAGTGTCTGAAGATCGAAGACACGGGCTTCTATCTCTATACCGTAAGTGACTGGCTGTATGTTTACGCAGGAAGCGTGATCTGGCTGGGTGTAAGTACACTGCTCTTCCTGAGCTGTATCATTATCGTAAATATCCTGATCAACCGGATCATCCGGTGGCAGTCGGATATCAACCGGAAGCTGCAGGATGCGGTGGACTATGCGACAAATGCAGGAAAAGCCAAGTCCCAGTTCCTTGCGCAGATGAGTCATGAGATCCGTACCCCCATCAATGCGGTGATCGGAATGGATGAAATGATCCTGCGGGAAGCAAAGGAGGAGCATATCCGGGAATATGCCACAAATATCCAGAGTGCCGGAAGAACCCTGCTGGAGCTGATCAACAGTATTCTTGACTTCTCGAAGATTGAAGAAGGAAAGATGGAGATCCATCCGGTGAAATATGAAACCAGAAAACTGGTGGACTATCTTTCCAATATGATCGAAGAAAGAGCAGAGAAGAAGGGACTTACATATATCACGGACATTTCTCCTGAAATACCGGAGAGTCTGTTCGGGGATGATGTCCGTTTGAAGCAGGTCATCATAAATCTGCTTACCAATGCGGTGAAATATACCCATGAGGGAAGCGTTAAGCTCCGTATGCTGGGACGCTTTGAGGATGAAGAAAATTACTATCTGACGGTTTCGGTTGAGGATACGGGAATCGGCGTAAAGAAGGAAGATATGGAAAAACTCTTCGAGTCCTTTGAACGTCTGGAGGAAGAGGAAAACCGGAATATCGAGGGAACCGGTCTCGGAATCTCCATCGTACAGGGACTGCTTACCAAGATGGACAGTCATCTGGAGGTGGACAGTACCTACGGAAAAGGCTCCTGCTTCTATTTCACGATACCGCAGCGGATCATCAACAGTACACCCATCGGAACGTACACCCGCGAGAAGCATGTGGAGGGCGGAATCCGGAAGGAAGCCTTCTTTGTGAAGGATGCGGATGTCCTTGTGGTGGATGACAACGACATGAACCTGAAGGTTGCAGCCGGAATCCTGAAGCTTTATAAGGTGAAACCGGATATGGCTTCCAACGGAAAGAAAGCCCTTGAAATGGTCCGTACCAAGCGGTATGACCTGATCTTCCTGGATCATATGATGCCGGGAATGGACGGAGTGGAAACCTTCCATAAGATGCAGAAGGAAGACCTGGTATATGATACTCCGGTCATCTGTCTTACGGCGAATGCCATTGCAGGCGTCCGGGAGAAATATCTGAAGGAAGGCTTTGCAGATTATCTTTCCAAGCCCATCGAGATCGTTGAACTGGAAAAGATCCTGGAAAGCTACCTGCCGAAGGAGAAACTGATCCCGGTGAATACGGAGGAAGAAGGATCCGGAAGTTGGACTGAAGACGTGGCAGGAAATGCAGCAGGAAATGTGGCAGCAAATGCGTCACGGGGAATAAAGAAGACAGCAGGAGAAGCAAAGAAAGAGACGGAGAAGGAAGTTGGCAGCGCGAAGAAAGAGACGGGGAAGGAAGATGGCAGCGCGGGAGAACAGACAGAGAGCGGGGCAGTGAGTATGGCAGGAAACGAAGCAGCAGATCTGACAGGAAAAGCTTCTGACAGTGTGGAAGGAGCAGCAGGAAATGCGGCAGAAGAGGGCGGAAGTCCCATCGAGATCTTGAAGAGGAACGGGATCAATACGGATGCCGGTATCGAGTACGCTGCAGGAATGGAAGAATTCTATCTGGAGGTGGTTCAGACATTTGCAGATGGATACGATGATAAGACCAAAGAGATCCGGGCCGACTATGAAGAAAAGAACTGGGAGAACTACCGGACCCGCGTTCATGCACTGAAGAGTACGGCAAAGATGATCGGCGCGACGGAACTCTCGAATGCGGCACTGGAGCAGGAGATGGCGGCCAAGGATGTGGTGCAGGATGTCCTGGAGAAGGGATATCAGCCTCTGCTGGATAAGTATACGGAAGTGGTAGAGATCATTCGAAAGGCACTGAAACAGAACGGCTGACCGGATGGAAGGAGGCAGAATGACAAAGATACTGATCGTAGATGATGAGCCCATGATGCTCATGGTAACGAAAAAAATACTGTCCGAAAAATATGAGATCATCTGTGCAGGTTCTGCCCGGGAGGCGCTGGACCTTTATCCGAAGGAACAGCCGGATATGATCCTGACGGATCTTCTGATGCCGGAAATGACCGGCTTTGAGATGCATAAGCTTCTCAGGGAAAAATACAGCAATGAGATTCCGGTCATGTATATGACGGCGGATGATGCGGATGAAACAGAGATGCAGGGGCTGGACCTGGGAGCGGCGGACTTTATCCATAAGCCGTTCCGTGCGGACGTTCTGCTCCGGCGGGTTGAAAATATCCTGGATAGCCGGGAGAAGATCAAGGATCTGACGGAAGAAGCAACCATGGACCAGATGACCGGTCTCTACAATAAGAGCGGTACGGTTCAGGCTCTGACGGATGCCTGTGCCGGTCAGGAGGGCTTCATTCTGATCATCGATCTGGACAGCTTCAAACTGGTAAATGATCTCTATGGTCATGATTTCGGGGATTCCATCCTGAAATGTTTTGCCGATGTTCTCCGGAACAATACCCGTGAGAATGATATCAAGGGACGGATCGGCGGAGATGAATTTGCCGCATTCCTTGTGAATACGAAGGAAGAATCCCGGATTGCCACATTTTCAAAGGCAATGAATGAGGAGTTTCTGCTGGGAGCAAAAAAGATCCTGGGAGAGGATATGAATATCCCGCTGGGTGTTTCCATCGGAGCGGTAAAGGTTCCCGAGAACGGAACGGATTACGAAGAGCTGTTCAAGCTTGCGGATCATGAGCTGTATGGCGTTAAGCAGAACGGAAAGCATGGCTATTCCGTTCATGTCGGAGATGAGGAGCTTCCGGTGGAAACGGAGACGGATCCGGGCGAGGAAATGGTTCGCATCAGCCGGGTTCTTCAGGAGCGGAATGTATCCAACAGCGCGCTCTGGCTCGGGCAGGATGCATTTACGAATATTTACCGTTTCCTGGTGCGGTTTGTAAGCCGGTATGATGTTGCGGCGCATAAGATCCTTTTTACACTGACACCGAAGGATCCTGAGATCAAACCGGATGATTTTGCGGAGATCATGCATGCGTTCGGGGAGTGTGTAAGCACCCATCTGAGGAAGAGTGATCTTCTGATGCAGTGCAAAAAGAACCAGTTTTTTCTTCTGCTTCCGGAACTGGATCACGAAAATGTGAAGCTGGTGGCGGACAGGATCGTCTCCACATTTGAGAAAGAAGGATATATGGATAAAGCCGATGTTCAGTATCTGGCGGCTGTCCTGAATGACGAGGAAGAGTAAGAAAAAAAGAAAGAAGGAAAGAAGAAAAAGAAGAAAAAGAAGAAAGAACAGAAAGAATAAAGAATAGAGAATAGAGAACAAAGAGAAGCCTTCTTCCTGCTGTCGGGGAGGAGGTTTTTTTGCCTGTATCAGAAAGCAATGGGAATTATTAAAATGAGATGAAAATAAGATGAAAAAAAATTAATGAAACATTGCTTGACGCATAATACTATGCGATGTATAGTACGATGTATAGGGAAGTAAAACGTGTGGAACAGTATGATGCATGGAACCGTAAACGAACGGTTCCGTAATGCAGAAAGGAGGGATCTTTTGGATGTCCAATTAAAAAGAGGTCTTCTTGATGTCTGTGTTCTTGCGGCAATCCAGTCAGAGGATTCCTACGGATATCAGATCATCCGGGACATGAAGCCGTATGTGGAAATCTCGGAATCGACACTTTATCCGATCCTCCGGCGATTGGAAGCAAACGGGTACCTGACGGTCCAATCGGCTGAGCATAACGGAAGACTCAGGAAATACTACCACATTACAGGTTCGGGAAGAGAACGGATCGAAGAGTTTAAGCAGGAATGGGAGGAAATCATTTCCATTCATGACTACATAGTTAAGGAGGGATAAAGGGAATGAACAAACAAGAGTTCCTCAAGGCACTTTGGATGCGGCTGTCCGATCTGCCGAGGGAAGATCTGGAAAAGTCATTGGATTATTACAATGAAATGATCGATGACCGGATCGAAAGCGGGCTTTCGGAGGAAGCTGCGGTACTGGCCGTGGGTTCGGTGGAGGATGCCGCAAAGCAGATCCTGAAAGACTATCCGGATCATTCCTCTGAGGATGGAACAGCGGCAGACGACATGGGTGATATGGAAGGAAATGACCGTGGAAACGGTTTCGCGGAGTACTCCACGACACCGGGACAGGCAGACAGTTATTCCTATCAAAACAACGTTGGTCAAAACGGTCCGTACAGTGGACCCCGGAACGGAGGATATACAGATTATAACGGACAGTATGGTTATCGCAGGGAAAAGAAAAGTAAACCGGGCTGGATGATCGCGCTTCTGATCATAGGATTCCCCGTATGGTTCCCGCTTCTTATGGCCGGCTTTGCCATTACGATTTCGATGTTTGCAGTGATCTGGGCGCTGATATTTGCATTCTATGTAACGGCAGGATCTCTGATCGTCGCAGGTGTTGCCGCATTGTTCGGACTTCTTGTAAATGCTCTGCATGGAAATATAGCCGTCGGGCTGGTTTGCGGAGGCGCCGGCTTCTTCTGTCTGGGACTTTCCATTTTCATGTTCAGTATCGGAAATGCAGTGATTAAGTGCGGTGTGGCATGCACGAAGGGTGTTGCCGGACTCATTAAAAAGATATTCAGAGGAAAGGAGGGATACAGATGATCCGCAAAGGCGTAAAATTTATAGTAGCAGGAATCCTGATGGCATGTGGTGTCGGTCTGGCGCTGATCGGAATGGCCCTCCTGGGATTCGATTTTTCAAAATTGAATCAGGCAGGTGAGAAGGTGACAAAAGAGCACACGATCGATCAGATGATTGATGCAATTGAAATTGATACCGGAATGGCCGATGTTACGTTTGAAACTTCAAAAGATGACAAGCTTAAGGTAAAATGCGAAGAATTTGAGAAACTGAAATACAATGTGACGGTGGAGAACGGGGTTCTTAAGATCAAGACGGATGACCAGAGAAAATGGTATGAGAAATTCATGGTCTTCGGCGGATTCACCTCCCATAAGATCACGATCTTCATTCCGGAAGCAGAGAAGAACAGCTCCGTGAAAAAGACAGCAGACGGAAAAATGGTTCTGGATCATGTAAAAATCGATGTTTCCACGGGTGATATCAGAATGCAGGATTTTGCAATATCCGGAATGCTGGAGATTGATTCATCCACCGGTGATACCTACCTTGAGAACGGAACAGCCGGAAGGATGAAGCTGGATGCATCCACCGGACATATGACACTGGATAAGGTGATCGTGGAAAATGATCTGGATGTAGATCTGTCCACAGGAGATTTCAAACTGACAGCCGGTGATGCGGGCTCTGTCAAGATCGATACAAGTACCGGTGATATTTACTGCGAATTCCTTACCGAGAAGAATATCGAAGCAGATGCCAGCACCGGATCGGTAAATGTTCCGGAGAATACCGGAAAAGGAGGCAAGTGTAAACTGGATGCCTCGACCGGAGATATCACGGTGAAGTACGTGAAATAAGCATTACTGTTGCGATATACAGTCAACAGGTAATAACAGCGGATGATGGGAATCCGCAAAACGAAAAAAGGAAGACGAGTCTGTCTTCCTTTTTTCGTTCCTCCGGCCCGGCCTGTTAACTTACGGTTTTATCGACTATATTCAAAAGAATGCCCTGTTTACAAGGGACATCTGAATGCCCGAGAAGTTCCTGCACATCCTTTGGTTTTGCACCATTGAGTAAAAGATTCGTTGTGTATGTATGACGCAATAGATGAAAATGGAAC
>CADBOV010000215.1 GCA_902796385.1 uncultured Lachnospiraceae bacterium | reverse complement strand
GGTGGCAGCAGCGGCGGATCCTCGGGCGGTGGATCTTCGGGAGGCGGCTCCGGCGGCGGCGGCGGCGGAGCGTGGTAAATCCGCAAGAGAAATCCATGGAAATAGAATATGAGAGATCACTTTGAGATCAATAAAAAAGAATGACCGGTCGTCCGGCCATTCTTTTTTGCTTATTTTCAATTGGTACGTATTATTCCTTCTGTTCAGTTTGTTCTGTCTGATCATCCGGATCGTTCTGTTCATCTTGAACTTCCGGGTCATCGGTTTCATCCGGATCGTTCTGTTCATCTTGAACTTCCGGATCATTGTTTTTTTTCGTTTCGTTCGGTTCATTTGATCCGGCCGGCTCCGTCTCAGAATCCGGCATATCCTGCGGGATTTCTCTACTGTCTGCCTCTTCGCCGGTACCTGTGCTTTTCTTTGTCAGAAGCTTCAGGCTGTCGCCCATCAGAAGTGCTGCAAATGCCAGGTAAACAGGAAGGTACATGAAGAGGTATTTGGACCGCCCTTCAAATATGAAAAGATACAGGGTGATTCCGAGGATGCACATTTCAAATACCAGATATAACAGGTTTCGTTTCTTTTTGAAAAGTGTCATGACGAGAGGAACAGCCAGAAGGATCAGAACCATATCCCATAATACCTGACGGACGCCCGCCATTGTTGTGTGGTACTTTCCTTCATTGTAATAGAACTCATAGATGAAGTTATGTTCAACCTCTTCCGGTTGATATGGCTGTACGTGATGGAAGCTTCCGTCATTATATGCAACATTTAATGCTTTTGTATAGAATACGATATTTCCGATGATCCCGCGATCCTTGATCCATGTGAGGGCGGCATCAACGCAGGCTTTCATCTGCTCGTCCCGGGTGGAATACTTCTTTGTTATTTTCTTCCATTGTTTACCATGCTCTCCGCCACCGCCGGTCTGTCCGGTGTTTTTGTTGTTCTGTCCCACCATGAACATATACTGCCAGCCTCTGGCGTTATCACCGGGAGAATAATGATAGTACCTTTTCAGGATACGACCGGTAAAGAGCCCTCCTCCGATTACCAGAAGGACCAGGAAAATCGACAGGATTGTCGGACGGGCGGAAGAGAATTTTTTCTCCTTAAGCTGCTTTATGATCTGCTTAAATGCATGGAAGGGATGTTTTGCAATGAGATAGTACAGGACGATCGCGATCAGAGGGATGACCGCAGTGATCTTGATCCACGCGGCGATCATTCCCGATAGTGCGATCAGCGGGGCCTTCAGCCGGTTCGAAAGACCGGAGTAAAGGATTGCAAACATTCCAATGATAAAAGGCATGGCAAGGATGTCGGAATAGGGTATGAATGCACGCCATGCGAGGGAGATCAGGCCGTGTCCGAGTACATTTATAAAGAGAGCGGTATAACGGCTTCCGGTGATCTTCCGGGTTACATACGTCATAAGCAGGACGGAAATGGTTGTAAAGAAGGAAGATACAATGATCACCATTCGCCAGGATCTGCAGATCCGGTAGAGGAAAGACAGCATGATCGTCAGATTGACATTATTGGGATGCTTTTGAAGATATCCTACATCTGAGAGATCGGTTCCGTTTGCCAGGTCTACTGCCGCGGTAGCGGGAGATGCGAAGTCTCCGTATCTGCCGATGATCTCCGGAGCCCACATGGAAACAATGACCTGTATGACAACAGTGAATAGTGTGATGGCCAGAATGCAGATGATATAAAGCTTCATGGAAGCATCCTGACGCTGCTTTCTGGTTTTGGAGTACAACCAGACAACAGCCATAAGGATCAGGGCTGCTATAAGATAATAACCGCCGTTTGCCCATTTTGCTTCATTCTGAAATGAGTTGTTCGTGTTGTGTTTGTCGATCAGCAGGGTTGCTACCAGAATGCCTATCATTAATATAAGATATAGTTTTTCGACGATGGCACAGGATATTCGCTGAACTATGTTTCGAGACATAATAATGCTTCCTCCCAAATGGTTTCTGTGTATCCGCCATTGCGCTTTAACACAATTGGAAATATTATAACATACTTCCCCGAAAAAAAAAGTTATGAAAATGATAAAAAAGTTGTTGACATCATCAAAGTCGGGTGGTAATATGTAAAAGCTGTCGCACGAAAGACATCGAAGACGGACAGAGACGCGACGGCTTTTATATTGCCGAAAGGCAAATGTTCTTTCACAATTTAATACCATAGCAACCCCGAAAAATTCTTTT
>CADBOV010000214.1 GCA_902796385.1 uncultured Lachnospiraceae bacterium | reverse complement strand
TTGACAGGTGTGCTCACGGAAGACGGCAAAGTGGAGGTCTATGCGGGAATTCCTTATGCGGAACCGCCTGTGGGTGATCTGCGCTGGCGCGAACCTGTTCCCGCGAAACCCTGGAAGGGCACATTTGCCGCTGATCATTTTGCCCCGATGTCTATGCAGGTTCAGAATTCAGAGATTTACAGCTCTCTCGCCCAAATTATCGGGTATCATGACTATAAATTCACTTTTGAAGACAACTACCGCGAACCTGTCAGTGAAGACTCGCTTTACCTGAATATCTGGAAACCTGCCGGCAATGCTGATGGTCTGCCTGTGCTGGTTTATATTCATGGCGGTTCTCTGCAGACCGGGCAGCCCTGGTATCAGGATTACAGCGGTCTGGGACTTGCGCGTGAAGGCGTAATCGTCGTAAATATGGGCTATCGTCTGGGAATATTCGGATTCTTCGCAGATCCGGAACTCAAGGCGGAATCTCCAAACGGGACTACCGGAAATTACGGCCTTTTGGACCAGATCATGGCGCTGGAATGGGTGCGGGACAACATTGCCGCATTCGGCGGTGATCCGGACAATTTGACGATCTCAGGTGAATCAGCCGGTTCTGCATGCGTATCCGCTTTGTCCACATCACCTCTCGCGAAGGGTTTGTTCCGCCGTGTTGTCGGAGAAAGTTCCACAGTTACGGCACCCCGACCTGCTCATTCCTTCCGTCTTCTGGAAGAAGCATATGCAGCCGCAGACGATACAAAAGCACGATACAAAGCTTCTTCGATTGCGGATCTGCGCGCGATACCCGCTGATAAGCTGGCGTCTGAGATGAACACACATCACCATATGACCGTAGACGGTTATGTGCTTACGGAAACGCCCTATGAGTCTTATGCCAAAGGTATCCATAATGAGGAAGCACAAATGCATGGGTTTAACCGGGAGGAGTCGGCTCCGTTTATCCTCTTCAATCAGGGGAATCTGAAGAATTACGAGCGGAATGTCCGGTACCTTTTCCCGGAACCCTACGGGTCACGTGTTCTGGAGCTTTATCCGGCAGCGAATGACGCGGAAGCAAAACAGAACTGGGCGGATATTTACACGGTATTCTATTTTACCTACGGTCATTACTGCTGGGAACGTCAGGCACTGGCAAACGGAATTCCCTCGTATGTTTATCATTTTACCAGGGGAAACGGCAGGCTTGGTTCGTGGCACAGCGGTGAAGAAGTCTATCTTTACGGCAACATTCCGGAGGATTCCTCCCTTTACAACGAAGGTGACCGCGCTCTCAGTAATAAAATGCTGTCCTACTTCAGGAATTTTATTGCAAATGGTGATCCGAATGGCAAGGACCTTCCTGAATGGGCTGCCGGCACAGGGGATAACAGAGTGTTGGAATTCAATGACCCGGTGATGCCGGCTGATGCACCATATCTTGCGCTGTACGGAATTTTGGACGAGATGTATGGCTTCGAGCTTCCGGAGCCGGCTGCGGAATTGCCGCATGAACCACTGTAAAAGAAGCTGATACTTAGTCTTATATATTTGTTTGATAGTGATTATATATAGTTATAGATGAAAGCTATATCTGATAATTGAAATCATGTATTGGACAAAAAAATGACAGGTGGTTATAATCACGCATGCTTCAAGTAAAATTGAAGAAGAAAGGGATATAACGATTATGAAAAAACTTTTTGGATTGATTTTAGCTGCAGTGTTGGTATTGACCGCTGCTTCCGTTTCCGCAGCAGGTATCAAGATTGCTGTTCCGAATGACGCGACGAATGAAGGCCGTGCTTTATTGCTTCTGGAAGCCTATGGCGTGATCGATGTCGATGATGAAGCCGGTATCACAGCCACTGTCGCCGATATCAAGGATAACCCGCTGGGTATCGAGTTCGTTGAAGTGGAAGCCGCGATGGTTCCGAATGTTCTGCCTGATGTGGATTATGGCATCATCAACGGTAACTATGCTCTTGCTGCGGAGCTGGATGCAGCACTGCTTTATGAAAACGCTGAATCTCCGTATGTGAATGTTGTCAGCGTCAAAGAAGCCAACAAAGATACCGATGAAGCCAAAGCCCTGGCAGCTGCTGTTTTGAGCCAGAAGGTTGTGGATTACTTCGATAACTATGAAGGTCAGGCTATCTCCGTCGTTGAAGAACCGACTGATGGTTTCGATGAATCCGTTGATTACGCGGCACTGGCCGGCAAGACCATCAAGGTCCTCTGCACGCTGGATCCTCACTCCTATGTTCTGGAAATTGCGAAAGAGATCCTTGCTGAAAAGGATATCAAGCTCGACATCACCATTGTGGATGACTATGTGACCCCGAACACCATCGTCAATGACGGCGATGCCTTCGCGAACTTCTTCGCCCACAGCCCGTATCAGGAAGACTTCAATGCCCAGAACGGTACCGACCTGACCACCATCGCCGGTGTCCATGTGGAACCGATGGGGCTCTATGCCGGCAAACAGGCTGACCTGGCCGCGCTTGGTCTGGATAAATAAGAATAATTTTGGATAAATAAGCACATGGGGACGTTT
>CADBOV010000213.1 GCA_902796385.1 uncultured Lachnospiraceae bacterium | reverse complement strand
AGGTACTGCTCTGGAATCAGTTGCCGGATCCGGCTGTTCCTGACCTACGTGTAACTGAAGTGTTTCAAATCTGTAATCGCTCATTTTATTTTCTCCTTTTTTCTTTTCAATTTTTTAAATGATCTAAATGGATCTGTTCCCGTCTTACACCGGTAGAAATAAAAATGCCCGGGGGTATGGTACTGACTCCCGGGCAAATGGCTTCCATACGAAAACTGACCTCTTCGATCAATCATTCACGAGGCGGCGACATCGGCAATCGAACGCCCCAGCCATACTACATGCCCGGGAGATGAACATTCGACAACACATCATGGTATCAAACTGATCCTTTGTTCTGAACATATCTTTCCGCCTCCTTTCTTCAACACTTGTTCCCTTTGGAACAATGCCATATTAACATCTTTTACCTACTATGTCAATAGGTTTTTAATATTTTTTTTCATCTCTTTTTATTTTGCCGGAAACCGGTTACTTCAGGCTTGCATATTCCAGTATGATCTCCCGTATCGCACGACCGGCACTCTGCTTTTCCAGCTGGCAGAGCGCGGGGTTCGTCCGTTCCTCCACACGACGGAACAGCGGCCGGAGGAATATTTCCTCTCCATGTCCACGAAGGGCCAGTCCGTCCTCCGATAAACGCAGCACCTTTTCCAGGAGCGAATACGCCGCATCATCAAACCGGTCCGTATGATCCTGCCGGACAAAGATCTCCCGGAGTTCACCCACACTGTAACCCTGCTGATACAGATCCACATCCTGTTCCAGAAGCTTTGTCAGCTCCGGCAGTTTCTCCAGAAGTCCTGCGTGGAAAGCCGCAACCGACATTACATCCTCTACCGGCTGTTCACACACCGAACGGAATTCCACCGTACCGCGGAACGTCAGGTCATTGAATTTAAAGGATCGTAAGAACGCAAGGTCCTCCAGGGACGGTTCGAAGGAAGCATATCTGTACCTTCCTTCTTCCGGATCAAAGTACTCTCCCCGTACCATCTTCCCCCGGAAATAATCTTCCAGCATGACCGGCGGGAAGTTGATATACTTTCCGTCCCGTTCCAGACAGTAAAGACTCTCCGAGGAAATGTACCGCACGATCTCATCCAGCGAATGCAGTCGTTTATCATATTCATCCACATTATGGGGATTCAGTCCGTGCAGACTGTGCTTCCACAGATAATCCCGGCTCGCCAGGAACCGGTGAGCCGGATCCGCTTCGAATGCCGAATTTGCAAAGAGGATCGCCTTCAGGGGTTCCAGCCTGTTAAACGTGTTGAGCATTTCCACCACATGCTCCTGCTCCGCATCTACCTGAACCTGGGATGCACAGCTGAACAGCCCGAAATGCGGGTACTGATGGAAATGGATCCTGTTTCCGTACTTCGTATAGGATTCCAGATGATGCAGCAGCATCCGGTATCTGCCGTTGTGGATCGGCTCCACACGGTTTACCCTGTAACCCGGATTGATCCCCATACCGGTCAGTGTATGCCGTTCCTCCCGCAGCTGATCCTGGATAAATGAATAGTACCGCTCAAACCGGTTTCTTAAAATGCAGAGATTTTCCTCAACACCAAAAGAAAGCTCCAACGTATTGAAGCTGCAGTCAAACGAAATGGTGTCTCCTGTTCTTTTGTCCTCTGCCAGATAGATCTCCCCGTCCTCATCCCGGCAGATCCCCGTAAATCCGAAGCGGATCACAAAGTTTTCCGCCAACTTGTGAACCACTCCGAAATCCACAGGCTCCGTCACCTCGGAAAGTCCGATGTTCTTCAGATTTACAATCGGATATTCCAGTTCCACTCCCGCCACGGGTTTCGCCTTTCGCTCCGTCGGCCGGATGTACTTCTGATAAATGGCCTCCCTGAGTTCCGCGTCCTGAACCATACATTTTCCTCTCTTTTTTTATAACCCTGAGAATCCCAGGAACAGCATCTTCATCTGCTCCGGATCCTCCACATAAGAACTACCATGTTTCTCTCCCGTATAAATCCGGGTACCGTCCTTATAAATGAGCAGCCGGTTCTCCGGAACCGCAGTCCATTCTCCCGCCCCCAGCGGTGTGGTTGAAAAAACTGCTTCTCCGTCCTTCTCCAGAGAATAGAGCGTGTCGGCCGCATTTTTATGAATATAGAGGTATTCCCCGTCGTCAAGAATAAGATTCAGTTTATTTCCCGGTGCAAGCGTCCGGATCACATCCTCAACTACGGAAAAACGTTCGTTTATATCAAATGAATTCCAGTCATTTTCCAGATTCTCATTGATCCGGTCCACCAGATAAAGAAGGATCCTCTCACTGTCCGTGCTTCCCGTCTGTGAGTACTGATACGGGCTGAGGACATTTGCCTCAAATACCGTCCCGTTGTGCATCAGTGTCCAGGTTCTGCCGGAAACATCCCGTTTCACGAAAGGATGTGTATTCTGATATTTCACATCCCCTATGGTGGCCCGCCGGATGTGTGCCATCATATGATCGGTATAAATCTCCCCGGACAGCCGGTTCTTCAGATAAAGACTGTGGGAAGCGCGCACGGGTTCCCGCTCCACATTTTGATTCAGACCGTCAAAGATTGCGATCCCCCAGCCATTCGGGTGTTCTTTGCTGTGGGAGAAAAACTCCTTCAGAAATCCGTTCACATGGATTTTTCTTT